>JAGLXI010000224.1 GCA_023132995.1 Candidatus Zixiibacteriota bacterium
TTCTTCAATGAGGCAACGCGCATGCTATCTCCTAGAATTTACACTATCGCACAAAGATGAATTCTCGATGAAACTGGAGAGCTTCTGGGTCAGGCTGAAATCTTGACGGATTCGCGACTGGTTGACCATCGATCTGAAGGAAGCCTACCCGATGAAGTAGCGAATCCGAAGTCCGCTTAATCCTTTTCGATAACACAACGCAGTGGGAGTTATCAATCGTGAAAAGCCCCCTGTCAAAAGCACGGTCGTGCAATGTGCACATCGCAATCCCATTGGCAGGGTCAGCGCGACGTTTCGGGTCTTTGTTCCATGGCACAATGTGCCCTGCGTTCAACAGTTCAGGAAAGTCCAGTCTGCATATCGCGCATCGGTAGTCGTAACTTGCGAGCACCGCCTCACGGAAAAAACCCTGTACCAGACGTACGCGTGTAACAGCTACTCCTTCTGTCTCATAAGGTGGCGTTGCAGCGACTGCTTCAACTGTGCTGTGGTTGCTGGAAACCGTGAGATTCTGCAGTGCCTCTTGACTCTCGAACACCGCCCGTTCCCAATCACGAGAGAACTCACTCCAGACCTCCCGATCCATCCTACTGACATTTGCTAGGCCTTTGATACCTCGTGCTTGCTGAACTGGGTCAAGGCTGGCAAAGTTCACCAATTTCATGGCGACGGCGTCGGGTGTTCGTTCAAGCTGTTGAGCTATGTCTATGATCGATCGGTTCGACTTGTGAAGTTTCCCGAACGGTGTCCGACAGTATACGTTGAACACCATGATCAATTCAGCGCGCGTCCAGCGCCTACCACGCGATATCTCTGTCATTGTCCCTGCTCACATTGCGTTCAAGTGGCTCACAGCGTAGAATCGTGAAAAGGGACTCAGTGGGCAAGTGAAAAAGCCGAGTCCATCTCGGAATGTGACTATGATGTACTCACAACAGAGCAACGCCATCGCAACATGGCGGCCATTAAGTCCAAGCACACCAAGCCTGAGCTGGTAGTTCGTAGTTTGGTGCATATGCTCGGGTATCGCTTCAGATTGCACCGCCGGTCCCTACCCGGCAGACCTGATCTCGTCTTCCCTCGGATGAAGAAGGTGGTCTTTGTGCACGGTTGCTTTTGGCATATGCATCACTGTCGGTACGGTAGAGTCAAGCCTGCTACCAACGCTCAGTTCTGGGAACTCAAGCGCAGATCCAACGTCGCTCGTGATCTGCGAGATCGCCGGAGGCTTCGCACAATGGGCTGGCGATCACTTGTCGTATGGGAATGCTGGCTTCGTGATATTGAAGGCCTTGGCGTAAAACTCGTGAACTTCCTCGAGTCGTGATTCATCCCGGTCGGAGAGCCTATGACCAGCGAAGGTCCTGCGGTGATCGCTCAAATGTGAATAGGGTGTTTCTCTACACCGGTTCTCCAGCCGGAGCCAAAGCAGCGCGACGTCCCTACCCTCCTACTTCCTCTCGACCTCGCCGGTCATGGGGACAAAGCGGACCTCGTAGAGATTGTGGCGTTCAATGCCGCTGTCGGTTTTGAGCAGCCTGACCAGAAACTGACGGCCGTACTCGTCGGTGGCCAGCGGTATCACCATGCGTCCCCCGACGGCAAGCTGCTCCACCAAAGCCTCAGGCAGCCGCGGCGCGGCAGCGGTGACGATAATGGCGTCGAACGGGGCCTCCTCCGGCCAGCCGAGGGAACCGTCGGCGAGTCTCACATTGACCTCATGGCAGCCGAGTTTCTTCAGAAGACGCCGTGCCTCATCAACTAACTCAGGAACGATCTCCACCGAAAACACGCGGCTGGTCAATTTGGCCAGGATCGCCGTCTGGTATCCGCAACCAGTGCCGATCTCGAGCACCTTGCTGTCCGGCTGGAGTTGGAGGTGCTCGGTCATGGAGGCTACCACGTACGGCTGGGAGATCGTCTGGCCGTAGCCGATGTTGAGGGGGCCGTCGCGGTAGGCCGCCGGGCGTGATCCCTCCGGCACGAATATGTGCCGCGGCACGGTGCGCATCGCCAGCAGGACGCGCTCGTCGCGGATGTCGCGCCCGGCAAGCTGCTGCTCCACCATCTGGTGGCGACGGGAGGTGTATTCTTCCTCAGGGGTGTCGTCTAAGTCCCAATCGATATCCTGACTCACGGGCGAAATATACGGTGCGGGGGAGACATTTGGCAAAGCCTAAAATGCGCGACAGGAAGCGCCTGCAGACGTCTCTCCGGCGTGGGTAATATCTTCCGGCGTGGCTTGAGGTCAAGAATATCTTGACTTGAACCGAAAAGGGGCTTACTTGATGTGGTTCATAATGCTGGGGTAGCTCAGATGGTTAGAGCGCCTGATTGTGGATCAGGAGGTCTTGGGTTCGACCCCCGACGCCGGTACTTTTTGTCAGGAGATATCAGGAGATAACAGAGATGTCAGCCGTTAAGCCGAAACTGCTCAAAGGATTCAAGGACCTTCTACCGGGAGAGATGCTCCTTCGTGAGAAAATCATCTCTCAGATAAGAGAAGTATATGAATCCTACGGCTTCGTGCCGCTCTCGACTCCTGCGTTGGAGTACAAGGAGACGCTCATCGGCTATGGTGACGAAGCGAGCAAGCAGATATACATGTTTCGCGAGCCTGATGGCTATGATGTCGGTCTGCGGTTCGATCTGACCGTGTCGCT
>JAGLXI010000225.1 GCA_023132995.1 Candidatus Zixiibacteriota bacterium
AAGGTCATCGACGAGTTCCACCGCCGCGGTTACATCGACGCCTACCTGGTCTCGGACTCCATCTGGATCGACAGTACCAGAAACCGGATGACGATCTTCCTCGAGGTGTACGAAGGCCCCCGCTACTACTTCGGGTCGGTCCAGTTCTCCAGCAACGAGCGCCTGTCGGTGGATTTGCTGTCGCGGCTCCTGGAATTCGAGGAAGGCCAGGTATTTGACGCCGAGAAGTATGACCAGACGCTGGAGGGGATTTACTCCGCCTACTACGAGGTGGGCCACCTGCACATCCGCGTGGCCGACATCAGGACTACCCGGGCCGACTCCATAGTGGATATCAATTACGATATTCTGGAGGGGTTGCCGTCGCATGTCAATCTGGTAAAAATTGTAGGCAACTACAAGACCAAGGAGAAGGTGATCCGCCGGGAGATATCCACCTTTCCGGGACAGGTATTCAACCAATCGCTGGCGATACGGTCGGTCCGCGACGTGATGGCCCTGAACTACTTCGAAAGGGTTGTGCCCACTCCGATATCTTTGCCCAACGGCGACATCGATCTCGAATACGAGGTGGTGGAAAAACGAACGGGGCAGATCATGGCCGGGGCGGGTTACAACAGCCAGGACAAGTTAGTGGGTAATGTCGGCTTAGGGATCCCCAACTTCCGCGGCAACGGCCAGAACGTCGCCTTCAGCATCGACTTCGGACGCCGCCGCAATTCCTTTTCGCTGTCGTTCACCGAGCCGTGGGTTTTCGGCCGGCCGACCCTGCTGGGAGTCAGCATATACACCGTCAATCAGCGTTGGTTTGAAGATTATACCGAGGGCCGCCAGGGCGGGTCAATCCGGTTGGGGCGAAGACTCCGCTGGCCGGACAACTACTTCCGCATTTACGGGTCTTATGTCCTGGAGCGGCACCGGTTCTTTGAGTTCGACGACTACTTCGTCCATCAAAACTCTTACAAGTCGTCCTATCGGTTCGCCGGCAGCGTAGGCGGCATTAACGTGAATGTGCCGTTAGGAGAGAAGCAGCACGGCCCCTATCCCGGATCGATCATCAACTACGACGAGGAATGGCTCACTTCTTCAAGGTTCGCGATCAATATAAGACGGGACTCACGCAACCTACCGGAGTTTGCCACCTCCGGATCGATTTTCTCCTACACCTTTGAGAACACCGGCGGGTTGTTGGGGGGGTTCTGGCATTATCAGAAGCACTCAATCGAAATGGCCAAGTTCATACCGCTGGTGTGGAAATTCGCCCTGGCAGCCAAGGTCCAATACGGAGTGGTGACTTCTCCTTCCGGTGATGATCATATTCTGGTGACGGATCGCTTCACACCCGGGGGGACGGACTTTGACGGGGTCGTGCGAGGTTACGATGGAGGTTCACTCACACCCGACTCAATGGTGACGGCTTCCGACAGCACTATCTACTACTCGAACCCCCAGGCGGTGATCGGCGTCGATCCACCTGACAGTGTCGTTGTTTCCCCCTTTCGCACGCGGGTTCGCGGCAAGTACATGCTCACGACCAACCTGGAATTGCAGTTCCCTTTCGTGGAGGGACAGATATACGGCCTGGCTTTCTTTGACGCCGGGAACTCCTGGCTGCACCGCCGAGACATCAAACCCCTGACCGGGCTGTATCGGGGAGCCGGATTGGGGTTTCGAATCCAGATACCGGGACTGGGGACATTCGGATTCGACTTCGGCTACGCCCTGGATGACTTCCGTGAGGAGGGCAAAGGCTGGAAACCGCATTTTCAGTATGGAACAACATTCAGATAGGAACTCTCAATAACACAGGAGAATGCTATGCGCAACATCAGCAGAGCGCTATTGGCGCTTTCGGCACTGGTGTTTCTCAGTTCGATTCTGGCCCCGGCCACAAATGCCCAGGGCATCAAGATCGGATTCGTGAATGACGATCAGATCAAGCAGGATTACAAGGCCTGGAAGATAGCACAGGAAGAATGGGAACTGGATTCCCGGGCCTGGGAAGATGAGGCCGTGTCCAAACAGCAGGAGTTGCAGGAGTTCCAGCAGGAATACGAAAAGCAGAAACTGATCCTGTCTGAAGACAAGAAGCGGGAAAGGGAAGCCGCGATCAACGCTAAGACCGAAGCTCTGGACGCCTACACGCGCCAGATATATGGCCCCGGAGGTACGGCCGAACGAAAGCAGAACCAGTTGATTCAGCCGCTCCTGGAGAATATCACCAAGTCCATCGAAGAGGTGGCCATCGAGGGCAACTACGATGTCATTTTCACTCTGCAAAGCGGCCTGGGGTATATCAAAGAATCGTACGATGTCACCGAAGAAGTGCTGAAGCGTCTTGAAGACATCGAATAGAAACGTCTCCCTTTCACTGGGGGAATTGGCTGAAAGGGTCGGGGCTCAACTGGAGGGCGACGGCAAGATTGAGATTACCGGTGCGGCACCGATCGCCACCGCGACCGAGGGTGAAATTACTTTCCTCGCCAACCATCGATACCTGAAACATCTTGAGAATACGAGAGCGGCGGCGGTAGTGCTCGACATGGATACCGCCTGTTCGGGTCGCCCGGCGCTCCGCCACAAGAACCCGTACTTGACCTTTGCCGGAGTTATCGATATCCTCTATCCCGATCACCGTCTCGTCGAAGTTGGCATTCACGAGAGCGCCGTGGTCGAGACCGGCGCTGCGGTCGATCCATCGGCGGCTGTCGGTCCCCTGTGTCACATTCGGACAGGGGCGGTCATCGGCAAGAACACTCAACTCGTTTCGTCGGTCTATGTCGGGCAGGAGGCTTCGGTCGGCGACGACTGCCTGATCTATCCCGGAGTGAGGATACTGCACGGCTCCCGGATCGGCAGCAGAGTCATTATTCATTCTTCGACCGTGATCGGATCGGATGGGTTCGGTTTCGCCGAGTCGGACACGGGCCTTAAGAAGATCAAGCAGATCGGCTGGGTCGAGATAGACGACAACGTCGAGATCGGTTCCAACTGTTCGGTTGACCGCGGCGCCCTGGGGCCCACCCGCATCGGACGGGGAACTAAAATTGATAACCTTGTCCAAATCGCTCACAACGTCGAGATCGGCCGCAACTGCATTATCGTGGCCCAGGTCGGTATCTCCGGGTCGACCAGGATTGGTGACACCGTAATCCTGGCGGGGCAGGCAGGGTTGGTGGGGCACATCGAGATCGGCGACGGAGTCAAAGTAGCAGCCCAGAGCGGGGTGTCCAAGTCACTCGCCCCGGGGTCGGCTGTTCTCGGCTCCCCCGCGCGTGAGATAATGGAGTCCAGGAAAATCGAGGCTGCCCTCCGAAGGCTGCCGGAGTTGTTGAAAAGGGTGCGCCGACTCGAGAAAGAGAAGCCCGATTGATCAGGTTATAAGTCGCTCTTCGATGGCTGCTATCTTCTCCCAGTTGGCCTGCATCTGTTCTACCGCCGGCAGCGCTTTCCGGCAGTCATTCTCTGCTGCAGCCCGGCGAACGGTTTCCAGCAGATCCCACTGCTGCCGGTTGATGATCTTCCAGCCCGTAATCTGATTGGCTACACCGGCAGTGGCGCAGTTCAACTCACGCGCCAGCAGTCTCACCTGCTCGCTGACGCCGTTGACGTTGATCCGCGAGGCCAGATCCCCGCAGGCCATCTCGGCCAGGCGATCCTGGAGCACCGTCAGCGACCGGGACACCTGCATCAAGGGCAGTATGGTCGTGATCCCGATAGCGGTGATGGCCGCCACTGCCGCCGAGATCATGTAGGGCATCAGCGTTACTGCGGCCAGTTCAATCGAACTGGACGCATCGGCAAGCAACTCGCGATCAAAGGCTCGGTCGAAACAGGCAATCACGGCGCCCGACAGCACGACTGCCGATAAAGCCATCAGGCTTGTTGTCACGTAGAAACGGAGGGACCGGAAGCTGCGCCTTCTATCGCCAATGCCGCCGGTAGCAGGCATCTGTTGCTCTCCTATTGCATCTGTAGTTGGCACTATTGAGCATTGTGCACTTCTCGTGCCCGGCGACGGCTTTTTTCGATACTGCCCGCGATCTGCCTTGTGGTTCAACGATCTCCTCAGACAGAGCGGCCCGCGGTGGGATATCGACACCCATAAAAAAGGCTCCGAGACGGGAATGTCTGCGGAGCTTTCGCACAGGGATGCGCGGAATCTGATCAGAAGGGGAGATCGTCGTCATCCGCTCCCGTCTCGCCTGGCGGAGGCGGTGGCGATGTGTCCGGTTTGTCGCCCGTCTCGGCGGCCGGTCTCTGGTCGCCGCGGCTGCCGAGAAACTGGACAGTCTGGGCGACGACCTCGGAGACGTACCGCTTATTGCCGTCTTTGTCGTCATAGCTCCGGTTGGAAATACGACCCTCAATATAGACCTGCCTCCCTTTGGCAAGGTACTCCTTGGCGGTTTCCGCCTGTCTGCCCCAAACTACGATATTGTGCCAGGTAGTGCTTTCCTGTTTCTGGCCGTCCTGCCCGGTCCATCGTTCACTCGTCGCCAGGCTGAAGGACGCTACCGCCTTGCCGCTCGGCGTGTACCGCAACTCCGGATCTTTGCCCAGGTTGCCGACCAATATAGCCTTGTTAACACTCATGGTTCCCTTCCGTTTGGATTTCGGATTGCCTCCCGTTAATATAAGGCGCCCGGCAATCTGATGTCAAGGGCGCTCCGGAGATTCCGCCTGCCCGGTTCTACTCCTCACCTGCGACCTCGGAGACGTGACGTTGGGGCGGGAACGTTTTAGCTTGATGACTGCGCGCGCGTGGCATATCGTAACAGTACCGCGAAAGGGCACATAGGATGGAAGCAGAATTCGACATTGACCAGGCGCGTACGATTATCACGAAATTCATTAGCGATAAGCTCCTCGCAAGCGGGATGAAGGGATACGTGGTGGGACTCTCGGGCGGGATCGACTCGGCCGTGTCGGCCGCGCTGGCGGTCGAGGCGGTCGGCGCCGGGAAGGTTTTCGCAGTCCTGATGCCGTATCGATCATCGCCGAAGGAATCAATTGCCGACGCTTTGGAACTGGTCCGAAGGCTCGGAATCGAACACCGGCTGGTGGATATTACCCCTATGATCAGCGCTTACTTCCCGTCGATCACTAAGCAGAACCGCCTTCGGGCAGGTAACAAGATGGCCCGCGAGCGGATGTCGATCCTGTTCGATATCGCCCACGAACTGGACAGGCTGGTTCTGGGCACCGGCAATCGCACCGAGATCTGCCTTGGTTACACCACCTGGTACGGAGATGGGGCCTGTTCGATAAACCCTGTCGGTGAGCTTTACAAAACCGAAATCCGGCAGCTTGCCGGCCAGCTCGGGATTCCTGATGCGATCAGAGAAAAGGCGCCCTCGGCGGACCTGTGGAGCGGACAGACCGACGAGGGTGAGATCGGTGTGACCTACGAGCAGATTGACCGGCTGCTGCGGCGCGTTATCGACGACGGTACGATTTCTCTCTCTGCCCTCGTGGCCGACGGTTTCAACGCCGCCGACATTGACCGCGTGGTGTCACTGGTAAGCCGCAACGCCTTCAAACGAAGAATGCCTGACGTCGCCGCTATGGGCAGAAGGGCGATACCGGATGACATCCTGCTGGAGCAATAGGAATCGCCTATGAACCGTCCCCACGGCAAGTTGTACCTCGTTCCGACGCCCATCGGGAACATGGGCGATATCACCAGCCGCGCCCTGGAAGTGCTGCGGGATGCCGAACTGGTCGCCTGTGAGGATACCCGGCACAGCGGACAGCTTCTCAAAAAGCTCGATCTGAAGAAGCGCCTGATAAGCTACCATGATTTCAACGAGCGCGCCCGGGCCGACCAGTTGGTCCGGCAAATCAGGGAGGGAGCTTCCGTGGCAGTCATTACCGACGCCGGCTCGCCGGGGATAAGTGACCCGGCCTATCGCATCGTAAGGGCAGCCATCGACAACGATATCGACATTGTCCCGCTTCCGGGGCCGACCGCCATCATCCCGGCCCTGACGGCGTCCGGCCTGCCGACCGACCGCTTCTTCTTTGAGGGCTTCCTGCCCCATAAGTCGGCTGCAAGAAGAAAGAAACTGGAGCGGATAGCCGATTTCCAACACACTTTGGTTTTCTACGAGTCGCCTCACCGGGTGGAGAAGTCGCTTGGTGACATGCTGGAAGTGCTCGGAGATCGCCCTGCCTGCCTGGCGAGAGAAATCAGCAAGCGTTACGAGCAGTTCCTGAGAGGATGTATCAGCAGCCTGATCGACGCGATCACGGCGAAACCTGTCAAGGGCGAAATCGTACTGGTAATTGCCGGCGCCAAAGCAGCCGGAAAACGCGGACAATGACGGACTGAAGATGAACTTAAGCGGCAACTCCAAGCTGTATCCCTTCGATTGGTTGGTAATAGGATACTCGACGCTGATGATAGCGTTCATCCTGGCTGCCGGTCGACCGTTGAGGGGTTATGCCGAGGAACTGATTTTCTACTGCGGCACGGCGGCCATGGCGCTGCTCATCGCCCGATATATAGACGAGAACCGCGGTCGCATGTACGCCCTGGTGCGGCTGCTATACCCGCTGTTGCTGTTTTCCTTTTTCTATCGCGCCACCGGCGGTACCATGCACCTTGTATTTGATCGGTTCTTCGACCCTGAACTGGTCGCGTTTGAAAAGGCTGTTTTCGGTGTTAACCCCACTCTCTTCATTGACCGGCATCTCCTCAATACCTGGGCCACGGAACTGTTTTCATGGTGCTATTTCGTCTATTATTTCGTGCTGACGGTTTTTCTGCTGGCTCTGTTCTTCAAGAGAGACTATTCGGTGTTGAAAAGTTCCCTGACAGCCATCTGTTTTACTTTCTTCCTCTCGTACATCCTGTTTTTCCTGTACCCCATCGAAGGACCTCGCTGGCATTTTGCCGACCAGTATGTGCACCAGGTTGTCAGTCCCGTCGGCCGTCACTTGGTGAACCTGGTCATAGATAACGCAGCCGTGCACGGTGGTTGCATGCCGTCGTCACACTTTGCTGTCGCCCTGGTAGTTCTGATTTACTTATTCAAGTACTACCGCCGCGCGGGGTGGGTCCTCCTTCCGATTGTCACCGGGCTGGCTGTCGGAACCGTGTGGGGGCGATTCCACTATGTATCAGACCTGATTGTAGGTGGGCTTATCGGTCTTGTGTCAACGCTGCTGGTGTTCAGATGGATTCACCGACCGACCGTCACGCAGCAACCTCTGCAACCTCAAGAAGAACTGGCGCCTGAAAATGTACCCTGAACTATTTCACCTGGGACCGATTCCCATCCGCAGCTACGGCTTGATGCTGGCCCTGTCATTTATGGCCAGCATTCTCTATGTGCAATGGATAGCCAAACGCGAGGACAAGCCGTTTGAGCCGTTCCTGGCGCTGTCATATCTGTTTATTATCGGCGGTGTCGTTGGCGCACGCCTGTTCTACGTGGTTCTGCATCTCGACGAGTTTGCGGGGAACTGGACCGCCACCTTCAACCCCTTTGCGACCGATTCGTACGGCATCTCCGGGCTTAACATGTACGGCGGCGTTCTGCTGGCGATCATCAGCGCTTTTGTATATTGCAGAATCAGGAAGATCCCGGCCCTTGAGATGTTCGATTACTTCTCTCCCACGGTCGGCATCGGTTTGGGCCTGACACGGATCGGATGCTTTCTGAACGGGTGTTGTTTCGGCACGCCTACTGATCTGCCCTGGGGTGTGCATTTTCCGCAAGGCTCCATGCCACACTGGGTCTATGGTGACGCGCACATTCATCCGTCTCAGCTCTACAGTTCGCTGTATGGAGTCGTTCTTTTTCTGCTGTTGCACTTCATGATGAAACGGAAGAAGTTCGACGGTCAACTGGTCGCCGTGCTTTTCATGGTTGAGGCCGTCTTCAGGTTCGGTATCGAGTATGTCCGCTACTATGAATCCGAGATGTACTTCTCCGTCTTCGGACTTGAGCCGACGTACAACCAGTTGATCTCGGTGACACTCTTTCTGTTGGGGCTGGGGATATATGTCGTTCAGAAGCGACGGATGAGGGGGTAGGTTCGTACCAGCATGGCGGGTTCGAAGACGAACCCATCCTACCCATTACATCTCAGCAGGAACATGTGTTTTCGCAGAGGGGGAAAAGAATAAATAGCGCCGCTATTCCCTTATGGCCAGTACCATGGCGCCTTCATAGGTAGCCAGTTCGATGCTGACAAGATCGCCCTCGATCTCAAGGAAATCGCCGTCAATGACAACCTTTTCCTCATCCGCCCTGAGCGCCCAGACTAGTATGTGAGTGTTGACGCCGTCGAAGTTGTACATCATGTCCATGTGGTCGGCCAGCAGGATCGGGACAACATTACCCTCGACCACGACATAGGCCGCGCCCACAGGTTGGCTGACAGAAATCACTTTGCCATTGACCGAGTAGCCGACAAGATCACTTAGAACCGTCTCAGGGTATGGAATAGCATCGCCGACAGCTATGCGAATCAAGTATACAAGATCGGCAAGCGTCGGCATCAGGCCGTCGGCATTGACGTCCGTGGCGGCCACCTGGTCGGCGGGAGCGTCGGGGCCAATGGTGAAGACACCGAGACCATAGATGAAATAGTTGGCGAACAGAATCACGTCGGCGATTTCATTCGCCACGCCGTTCATATTGATATCGCCACGATCATCGATCTCTTCAACGCAGACGATACCGATGCCGCCGCTGAGGAAGTCAACCGCCGGAACCGGAAGAGGCTTGCTTTGGTATATCGGATCCGGGATCATGCACGGATCATACTGGACACCGGTATAGGTCGGGAAACCGGTGGACATACCCAGACCATGATCAGGGCTCAGCGTGTCGGCGTCTCCAATCTTGGTGTCGTTACAAGTGTAAACGTAGCGCGAAACACCTTGGAAAACCCAGTAGTAGGACGGAGCAACCGGATCATAGGCTACAGAGTTGTCACCGCAGTCCATCCAGTAGAACGAGATCGGCACGAACTGACACTCATAAGTGCGGTCGTTCGTTACCAGGAAGTCCAAGTTGAACAGCACATACGGCTTCGGAAGAGCATCCAGACAGGAGTAATCGGGGTGGAGTGGACCGTCGTTGGTGTCGCCAATACCGACCACGCGAATCAGGCCGCTGGGACACTGGTCGCCGCAATCACCGTTCCAGTTGTACCGGTAGTTGAAATACTCCCATGCTGGATCACAGACGCCAAACGGTGGCGCGTAGAGCGCGCCCTTTTGGGCAGCCGTGAAGATCAGGGCCGAGGCATCGTAGCCGATCAGGATGTCGAAACCGCGCAGGTAATCATAACCTGCATTCAAGGTAACCGGGATTTCAACATGCGTACCCTGAAGGACGTCGTGGGCCATCTTGATCTCGACCACAAACACCGAATCGGTCTCGGCAGGAACCTGATCCTGGATCACGTCTACCCTGCCTCCCTCACTGGTTGCCAGGTCAATACTGACAAGGTTGCCGGCCGCGCGAAGGAATGTCCCGGAGAATTCCGCGCCGATGTCGTAGGAATAGACGAGTATGCGGGTGTTAACGCCGTCGAACCCGCAACTTATGCGCATATTGTTTACCAGCGGCGTGGGCTCGACCCGGCCCTCAACCACGAGAAAAGCAGCACAGATAGGTTTATCAACCGTAATCTCCCCTCCTCTCCCAAAAGTGACACGGGCGGAGTCGGGTTGCAGCGTGGCGCTCGGCTCAGCATCACCGACAACAATATGATACAGATATACAAGGTCGGCTACGCCAAGCGGGACGCCGTCGCGATTCACGTCGGTGGCGGCGATCTGCTCTGTCTCATCCACGTCGAATACTCCGGACCCTTCGCGAAAGTAGGCCACCAGCAGAACTAAATCTGCCACTTCGTAGGGTTTGCCATTCAGGTTGATGTCGCCAAGATTCTCGTTTTCCTCGGGGCCGGTAATGTCGCCCGGCTCAGTGGAACATCCCGACAGCACGGCGAGGATTAGAGCGAGCAGAAGGACAATAAATGGTAAATTACCGTATCGGGATGCACTCATGGTTCAATCTCACGTTACCTGTCTGGTGGACGCTCCGGTATATATCTGAGCCATTCGTGGTTACTTCTTCTGACGGTATTATTACCGTCCGCCTACAAGATACCGATAACTACTGAAAAGTCAAGTATTCCGTTGGAACGTGTCAAGGCACGAATTGACTCACAA
>JAGLXI010000226.1 GCA_023132995.1 Candidatus Zixiibacteriota bacterium
GTATGTTGTCGTCTGCCTGACTCTGAAACCACCTCCGCCGACAATCGACGTCAGTGCGATGGAGTTCTATTTCAATGCTGTCGCCGGTGGTGCAGACCCAGCACCCAGGACTCTGACGATCAAGAACGCCGGTGGGTTGACTCTGAACTGGACAGTATCCAACACCGAGAGTTGGCTTGACCTGAATCCACATTCAGGGACTGATTCGAGCGACGTCACCTTGTCGGTGGACATCACCGGCCTGGCGTACAATGATTACTATGACACGGTCGTGGTAAGCGATCCTAACGCCACCAACGACCCGGTTCGGATTCCTGTTTTTCTCTCGGTCGGATCCGCTCTGCCCATCATCCATGTTGACTCGGCTTTCAATACGATTATTGTCGATATCCACACGTCGTGGGTCCCCCGCACCATCCTCATTGGAAACGCCGGAGCCGGAACGCTCAACTTCTGGCTCCAGGAGGATTCTCCGCGCCTGTTCACCTTGAATCCGTCCAGTGGTACGGCGCCGGAGCAGGTGAGCGTGGGCTTCAAACTGTTTGGCGTTTCCGCGGGCGAGGATTACCGGGACACGCTGTGGGTGCACTCGAACGAAGCCATCGATTCGCCGTTCCCGGTGGTGTTCTTCTTCCACGTAGTGGACAACGCCGCCGAGTTGCATACAAACCGGGGCACCCTGCGCCTGACCATGTTTGAGTGCAGCATGGGCTGGCACAATGACGATCTGCCTTCCGAGAGCTTCGTTGTCGGCAACCTGGGTGGTGACAACCCGCTGGCGGTGAAACTGCTCTACGAATCGGACTATTTCACGGTAACCCCGTCAATGGGCGTGGCGTCGGTTTCGTTTACAGTGGACGCAAATTACTTGCAGCTTCCGGTCGGGACGTACTATGACACGATTCTCGTCTCGGCATGGAAAGCGCCCAACTCTCCCGATACTGTCATTGTAGTCTATGAAATAATCGAGGGCATAGAAGACCCGGAGATTGTTCTGACGGCCACGGATCTTGTCGTTTGCAACCAGCAGAACACCGGCCTGTCCAGTATTACTTCCTTTGGTGTGCAAAACGCGCACAGCGGCTGCATGGAGTGGGAACTCGTTGAGGACATCCCCTGGCTCTTTCCGCTGAATACGAGCGGAAACGTTCCGGGATGGGTGGCGTTTCGCGTGAATACGGCTGGCGTTCCCATGGGAGAGCATCTTGAGACGCTCCTGATAACGGCCGCTGATGCTGTCAACAGTCCGCAACCGGTCTCAGTGCTGCTGAAAGTCTGGCTTCTGCACGGTGATCTCGACTACGACGGGCTAATCTCAATTTCCGACCTTGTATACATGGTTGACTACATGTTTAACGAGGGACCCGAACCTCGTCCGGAACTGGTCGTTGCCGACATGAACTGCGATAGGCTCGTGGGTGTTGATGACCTGGTCTATCTCGTGGATTACATGTTCAATGAAGGACCTATTCCATGCGGAAACCCGTATTGAATAAACTATAGGCATCCTCGTCTCCGGGCGCCGCCATCAACAGGTGACGGCGCCTTTCTTCGGCAGACAGCAGCTATGGGGCCATATGAGCAGCATGCTGCATGGGTTCAGGCGTGGTGAATACGACCGATAACTGATCTTACCTGATGGTGGGAAGGACTGAGTTATCGTTTCCTGGCAGGCGCAGCCGGGCATGCGCATTGCAGCCTGAAACCTATTGTTGCACGACGCGTTACAGGTAATAGACGATAGCAGCCAATTGGAGACAACGACATGACATCCGGACGTTTCAGACACATTGCAGCGGCTCTCGCCATGCTGGCGATAGCGTTTTCCCTGACAATCTCCATTGCAGCACAGCAGGCGAGCTCCGACACCGAGGGCCTTGACCCGTCAGCCATGCATCAGATAATGGCCGAGAGCAAGGCCCGTGCGCTTTTCGACAAACAGCTTATCCGAAAACTGGCGACGCAGAGCCTACTGGAGAACACACAAACGAATTACGACGTTCTGTTCTACGATATTGCCATCCGGGTCAACGACACCAACGAGAACCTGTACGGGAAAGTGGGATTTACGGCTGAAGCCACCGAGAACGGCGTGACGGAGGTGCAGGTGGACTTCCATTGGACTATGCAAGTGGATTCAATCGTTGCCCCGGCCGGCACGCTGTCGTATTTGCGCGCGGGCGATGTCGTAGTTGTTGCTTTGGATGGCACCTATGACACCGGCGAGCAGTTCACGTTTGACTTCCACTACCACGGCCACCCCACCGAGGGCGGTTTCCAGGCCTTTGCCTTTGACACGCGCCTGGGCGCTCCGGTCATTGCGTCACTGTCGGAGCCGTACTTCGCCCGCACCTGGTGGCCCTGCAAGGATCGCATGGACGACAAGGCCGATTCGTTCAATATCGCCATTACTGTCGACACGGCGCTCTACGTTGCCTCCAACGGGACACTTGACTCGGTGGTACAGTCGTTCAACAACGCCCACACGTACTATTACGCGGTGCGCTACCCAATGGTGACGTATCTGTTCTCGGTGGCGATATCCAACTACACTGTCTGGTATGACGAATGGGTCTACAACGGCGGTCTGGATACGATGCCGCTGGTGCATGCGGTGTATCCCGATCTGTACGACTACTCGCTGACTCACTTCGACATCACACCCTACGCACTCACGGTCTACTCTGATAACTACGGCTTGTACCCGTTTGTGAATGAGAAATATGGCCATGCCAATTTCGAGTGGGGCGGCGCCATGGAACACCAGACAATGACGTCTACGTCCGGCGGTGGTTTTGGTTTCTCGGAACCTGTAGTGGTCCACGAGTTATCACACCAGTGGTGGGGAGACATGATCACCTGCAAGTCGTGGGCGCATATCTGGCTCAACGAGGGTTGGGCCTCCTATTCCGAGGCGCTTTATTACCTCGAGAAGAACGGCTGGCAGACCTACCACGACTACATGGACGGCATGGCCTACGGCGGCGGGGGAACCATATACGTGTATGACACCACTTCGGTATGGAATATCTTCCACGGCGGACTCTCCTACGACAAGGGCGCCTGGGTGGTTCACATGCTGCGCGGCGTACTGGGAGACCCGCTCTTTTTCGCGGGGATTAACGCATACTACAATTCAGAGTACCAGCACGCGGCGGCCACCACGGAGGATCTCCGCGACGTTTTCGAGGCGGCCACGGGTCAGGAACTCGACTGGTTCTTCGAGGATTGGATCTACGGCGAGTACCGTCCGAACTACGAATTCCGATACTGGGTGGAACCGTCCGACACTGGCGGCTACGATCTGTTCCTCAATGTTGAGCAAATCCAGACAACCACCCCCCAGGCATTCCGGATGCCGGTGGACTTCTTTTTCGACTTCAATACCATCCCGGATGACACGGTCACACTCTGGCCGACCGAACGGCAACAACTGATGAAGTTCAACCTGCCCGACAACGTTGTTCAGATCGAGTGTGATCCCGCCGGATGGGTTCTCAAATACTCCAGTCAAGTGCCCTGGCAGTTGCACTTTGTCACTACC
>JAGLXI010000227.1 GCA_023132995.1 Candidatus Zixiibacteriota bacterium
CCTCAGTGCTGACGGAATTATCAGCGGCATGCCGACCAAAGAGGGGCAGTACGCCTTCACAACCCGGGTGGACGACAACTTCAGCAATTCCTATGACGAACACGAGTTCACGCTTGACGTGGCATCGGCGGGTCTGATCCCGGGCGATATTGATCATGACTTCGAAGAGGTCAATATCTCCGACCTGGTCTATTTGGTGGACTACATGTTCCTCGGTGGGCCCGAACCGCCTATCATCGATCAAGCGGACGTGGACGCTTCCTGCCGGATAGACATTGCAGATCTGGTCTATCTCGTGGACTACATGTTCAACCAGGGTCCGGCGCCGCTGATCGGCTGCGTTCTCTAAGCACATGTGAGATACATCGGGGCCGGTAGCGTCGTCACTGTGAGGTCGGCGGAGTGACCGGCAGACGGCCCCGGATGCAAACTTTTGTTTGCTTTTGGGATCAAAACCGGTATCATCTTCAGTGTGTCACTGGCGAGAATATGTACTCATCAGCCGGGGTCTGAAGTGAACAACAACAGGAAGATCGAGACCTTTCACCTTGCCACTTTCGGCTGCCAGATGAACCTGGCCGATTCTTCGACGCTGACGGCAACGCTGACCAGCAGGGGCTACCGCCGCGTGGATGACGAATCGCGGGCCGACCTGTTGATTCTCAACACCTGCTCGGTGCGGGAGAAGGCGGAACGGCGCGTGATCGGCCGCCTGTGGGATATTCAACGACACAAGCATCAACGGCCCCACGTGAAAGTGGCCGTAGTGGGGTGTATGGCCCAGCGGCTTGGAAAGCAGTTGATCGCACTGGTGCCTCACGTTGACTACGTCCTCGGCACCGACCGGCTCTTTGAACTGCCCGATGTGATTGAAGGAAAAGAGGACACGTCACCTGTCATGACGGCCTTCGGACACGAGAACATGGACGTCATCACCCCGGCCAGAGAGACTTCGTTCTCGGCTTTCGTGACCATCGTACGCGGTTGCGATAACAATTGCACCTATTGCATCGTACCCCACGTTCGCGGCAGCGAGCGGGCTCATTCGGCGGATCACATCGTGGATTCCGTCCGGCGCCTGGTGGACGAGGGCATAGTTGAAGTCGTGCTGCTGGGACAGAACGTCAACAGCTACCGTCACAGGGATACTGATTTCCCGCGCCTGCTGCGGCGAGTGGCGAGCGAGACGGATATCGAACGCATACGTTTCATGACCTCGCACCCCAAGGATCTTTCGCGACGTCTGGTCGACGTCATGGCAGACGAGCCGAGCATTATGCCGCACATCCACTTGCCGCTTCAGTCAGGCGCCAACCGGATTCTGCAGAAAATGGGGCGTGGTTATACGGTCGAGCACTTCGAGGGGATCGTGGAATACATCCGCCGCGGGCTTGACTACGTGTCGCTTACAACTGATCTCATAGTCGGTTTCCCCAGCGAGACGGCCGAGGAATACGAATCAACTCTGGCAGCGGTGCGACGGCTTCAGTTTGACGCTGCCTTCATGTTCCGTTACTCGGTACGTCCCGGCACGGTTGCCGCTGACTATGAGGACGACGTCCCGGAGACGGAGAAAGTCCGCCGTCTCAAGCGCCTCATCGAACTGCAACAGGAAATCGGCAGGCAGCGCAACCAGCGTGAGGTGGGTCAGGTCCGCTATGGCCTGATTGAGGGTACGTCGCGCCGCAGCGTCGATTACCTGCGAGCCCGCACCGAGGGGAACAAGATCGTGCTGTTCAAGGCTGGGGAAGCGGAGGCCGGAAGGATAATTCCTATCGGGGTGACATCGGCTGATGCTTTCACTCTTCACGGTGACGTCGCGGAGGTCCGGTCATGAACGAACTTTATGCCGCCGTTGTCTGCCTCGTATTAGTCTTTGTCGCGCTGTTGTTCCTGGTGATTCGGCTGCGGCTGTTTGCCGGGGAGCGAGTTACCGGGCGAAGCTGGTTTGTTCTCGGCGGCGTGCTGACGCTTCTGGCTGCCGGATTGGAAGTGGTCAGCCACCTCTCCGGATACACGAACTGGTTTGTCATGGCGGCATACGCCTGGATTGATGTCGCCCAGTTGTTGCTCCTGGTCGGCGGCGTCCTCATGTTAGTCGTGGGGCTGTCGCTGTACTCCGACTTCTGGCAGACGAAGGGTGAGGAGATATCGGCCCGTGATCGCAAGCTGTCACTGCTGGAAAACCTTCAGCAGGTCGCCCGGGAACCGTACCACCTGATGGAGTTGCTGGACCTGGGCATAAAGGAAATCCTTGCCGAATTGCCGGAATGCGCGGGAGCGGTCTTCCTGCTCAACCGCCCCCGTCGACAGTTGGTCCTGTCGGCATCGCTGGGGATGACCAAAACGGAAACGGCATCGCTCGAATACTACCCCTTCGAGCGCAACGTGGTCAGCCAGGTGGTCGACCAGGGGGAACCGATTATCTCCGGGACGTTCGACCTATACAGCCGCAGCGGTTCAGCGGAGGAGTCTCGATTCAGATCGTCGCTGGTACTCCCCCTGGTATCGGGCATGGAGAAAATCGGAGCAATCGTACTCCTTGCCGAACAGCCACGCTTCTTTTCGAGGGCGGAGGTTCGCTACCTGTCACCGGTATCGGAATGGCTGGCTGAGAAAATCAAGTCTGCCCGGCTCGGGCGGGAGTTGGCGACCGCCCGCAAGGAGCTTGAGTGGACTCAACAGTCACAGGCGGACTTGTCGGCCCGGCTGCTGTCGACGGCCGGGGCGTTCTCGGCTGAGGACGCGGTGGCCCTTTATTGTCGCAGCTTGGTGGGGCTATTCAGCAGCGGGTCGGTGCACCTGTTGGGCATGGTTGGCGGCGCCCTGGATTTCCATGGCGGCAGCGAGCCGCTGCTGGATATGACAGAGAACTACCGGATCGCTCTCATTGATGCTCTGGGCAGAAACAAGCCGCTGGTGATTAACCAGGAAGCTGTTACCGAGGGTCGCTCCTACATCGCCCAATCTACCCTGTTCTTTCCCATACAGAACAGGGGAAGGCAGGACGCGCTGCTCTTTCGCAGGGAGTCCGGACCGTTCAAGGTGTCCGAGGAAGACCTCAAGACGGTCGACATCTTTGCACGCCTCGGGGCCGTGATTATCAGCCAAAGCGATACCAAGCGGTTAGATATCACCCGGCGTAAGGGTTTCGGCCGCATCTTGCAGTTATTGCAGTTCAAGGCGGAAGGGCCTGTGGAGACCGGCCCGTCATTCCTCATGGATACATTAGTTGATCTGCTTCCGCCGAAATCATTAGTGGTTATGTTTGACAAACTTAGCGATGGCTCCTTCAAGGCCGGTCTCGGCAGCGGCGGGGACCGCGATACGCTGGCCGCCTTTCATATCCTGCCCGGCGAGGGCATGGTGGGTCGAGCGGCGCAGACGCAGGAACCTCACTTCGCCTTTGGACGCACCGCCGTCAACCGGGAAATGGATGCCCTCCAGATAACCAACCGGGAGGCTCTTCACCAACTCCTGGGAGAGCAGGGCCTGCCGGATTTTGTGGTAGCCTGCCCTCTGGTCGGAATGGATTCCGTCACTGGCGTCGCCGTCGCTTGTGCCCACGGCGTGACGGAAAGCCAGCGAGGCGAATGGGAACGATTACTCACCCTGGCAACCGGGCTGTACTCTCTTCGCCTGACCATAGCTGAACTGCGTCGGACTCAGACTCCGGCCATGCCAAAGGGCGTCGCCGGTGACGGAATCAGCGGAGTGGTAGGTCGGCTCAACAATCATTTCTCGGCAATGATCGGCAATGCGGAGCTGGCTGCGTCCCGGTCGGACCTGCCCGGCGAGGTCAAAAGCCACATTGAGAGCATTATTACCGAAGTCGAACTGGCCTCCAAATATGTCACGAGTTCTCTGGGGCGTATTTCTACCGATACCGGGGCAGGCGCACTCTCGACCGGCAGCGCCGACATCAACGCCATTGTCAGGGAGTTCCTTAATCGAGCCCGGATATCGGAGGGCCTCTACATGGTCGGTGAACGACCGCGGGAGATCGACTCGCGGTTCCATCCCGTGGTGCCAGTCCAGTGCACTCAGGAGACGGTGAGCACTCTGGTCAGTGAGGCAGTCAATCGCTTCTCTCTCCTGGCCATCGAAGATGAACTGCTGACGATATCCACCTACCGCCTCGGTGAGAACGTGTTCCTGGATGTGTCCCGGCACAGGCGAGTCCTGCCCCCGGTCGAGCGAGTGGCCGGTTTCGGCGTATACCGTACGGCCCGGGAGGCTGTCAGGCTGCGCCCCGACGACAGTTTTCTGACCTTTGTCGTGGATAAGCCCTGTTTCTACTGTTATGACCAGTCAAGTCCCCGCCCCTCGTTCTTCTCGCTCAGATTTCCCGTCGCTGAGCAGTCGCCGGCAGTCGATGAGCCTCGAGATAGCCGGGTTCGGATTCTGGCTATCGACGACCAGACGGTCATACTTGACCTGATTACCGCCATGTGCCATTCCCTTGGCTACCGGGTCACAACGGCCGCCTCGGGCGAGGAAGGCGTGCGGCTGGCAGCCGAGACACGTTTTGATATTGTGCTGGCTGACTTGGCCATGCCCGGTATGTCGGGGCTTGAGGTAGCAAATCGCGTGAAGAAGCTTGACCCGGACGTGCCGGTAGTGCTCGTCACCGGGTGGGAGGTGGCCATTGAGCCCGCCCAGTTGGAGGCAGCCGGCGTATCCGGCCTGCTTCACAAGCCGTTCCGGATTGAGCAGCTTACGGATATCATTAATTCGGCTGCCACCAGGCAATCTACCTCCTGATTCATTCGTCCTGTCGGTAAACGATCCATCCAACCTGCCGACAATCACTACTAACAACCAGATACGACACGAGAGGTTATGGACAAGATACCAATCATCGACCAGATTCGAAGAAATGACAACCTCCTCTCTCTGCCGCAGGTACTTTCCGAGGTGCTGGAGGAGGTGGGCAAGGAAGATTTCACCGCCGATTCCTTAGCCTCGATCATCCTCAAGGACCCGTCGCTGACCAGCCGAATCCTGCGCATGGCCAATTCATCCTATTACCACCGCCTCTCCGACATCAAGACTGTCAACCAGGCGGTCTCCGTTCTGGGCGTTACGACCGTGAAATGCCTAGCCCTCTCGTCCTCGGTTTTCAACCCGGACAAGATCGCCAGGGAATCCGGTGTCGATCCTAAGGAGTTCTTCGCCTACGTGTTGTCGATTGCCTCGGCATCAGAGAGAATAGCCAGGGCTGTCTCATACGAAGCACCTGAGGAGGCCTTCATAGCCGGTTTGTTGCACGATATCGGAGTCATGTTTCTCCTCTATCACCACCCTCAGGAGTACAGCCGGGCTCTCAAGGGCGAGGTGGGCGCAAAGACACTTGTGGAAGCTGAGGCCAAGACCTTTGGAGCGGATCACTGTGAGATCGGCAGTCACCTTGCTGAGACCTGGAGCCTGCCCAGCTACGTTTCCGATTGCATCGCCTTCCACCATCATATTGGCAGGATCAATGAAAAGAGTATACTCCAAAACGTGGTGGCCTTAGCAGTGCTCCTGACCAGTGACCGCTTCTCCGGCTACGAGATGGGCTTGGAAGAGAGGCTCCGCCTGATTAGCCAGGTCTCAGATCGCTTATCGCTGTCAAAATCGCAGATCGACGAGATCTCGTCGTCATTGCTGGCCAGAACGATTGACGCAGCCGAATATCTCGGGGTTGATATCGGCAATATCGAGAATATGCTGGTCCGGGCCAATCAGGAAATATGGAAGTCATACTTGACTATCGAAAATCTGTTCAAGGAGCGCCAGGAGCTCTCCGAGAACCTTCTGAGAGAAGAGCACTCCCGGGGAGCAATGGAGGCCAAGAACATCGCCCTGGCGACTCTCTCCCATTATCTCAACAACGCCACTATGGTGATTTACGGGCGAACCCAGCTCATTCGCATGGTGCTCAAGAAGGGCGATACCGAGTGTCTGCTGGAGAAACTACCGGCTGACATGGATGTTATGGACAAATCAGTCGAGAAGATCGTGGCCGTGCTGGAGGAAATGAGAGAGATATCCCCCCTCGATCAGAAGGAATTCTACAACATGTCCCAGGCCCTCAACATCGACGATCGGATCAAGCAGCGGCTTGAAAAGATGTCCCAGGAAGGCACTTGGGTGGAAATGGCCGAAAAAGCTCCTGCCTGACCGCCATAATCCGTTTGCTACTCCAAGACGATTACGGTAGCTTGTTCCCATGCTGACTTATCTTACTTCAGGTGAGTCTCACGGCCCCCAACTCACTGCAACCATCGACGGTCTCCCGGCCGGGTTGCCGATCGATGTTGCCGCCGTGGATTTCCAGATGGCCCGTCGTCAGAAAGGTTACGGCCGCGGCGAGCGAATGAAAATCGAACGGGATCGCGTCGAGATCGCGTCGGGAATACGGGGGGGCGCTACGATGGGCGGGCCGGTAACACTGGTCATTCGCAACAAGGACTGGCCCAACTGGCGCCGTATCATGGATCCCATTCAGCCGCTGGGTGATGACCTCGACGAGAGGGAACAACGCCTGGCCCATGACACCCGACGCCCCCGGCCCGGGCACGCCGACCTCCCGGGGGGAATCAAGTATGATCACCACGATATGCGAAACGTCCTTGAGCGGGCTTCGGCTCGCGAAACGGCAGCGAGAGTCGCATTAGGATCGCTTGCCCGGCAATTGCTCGAGCAGTTCGGTGTGCGTATTGCCTCCCATGTCGTGCGCATCGGTGAGATCGATTTACCGAAGGACTTCCCGCGACCGGATCCCGACACAATGGCCAAGATCACTGAAGCCTCACAGGTACGCTGTCTTGACAGGGAGACAGAGCAACGCATGATTGAGGACATCAAAGCTGCTGGGGACAACAACGATTCCCTGGGTGGGGTGGTGGAGGTTATAGCGCGCGGTTTACCGGTTGGGTTAGGCAGCATTTCACAATGGTTCCGGCGCCTGGATGGTCGCCTCGCGGGCGCCATGATGGCGATTCAGTCGGTCAAGGGCGTGGAAATCGGGCTCGGTTTTGAAGCGTCGCAAAGGCGTGGCTCCCAAGTGCATGACGAGATATTCTACGACCCCTGGGGTGAGCCTCAAAAGAAGAAGTTCCATCGGCAGACCAACAACGCCGGGGGACTGGAGGGCGGCATGACAAACGGCGAAGATATCGTCATACGCGTTGCCGGGAAGCCGATCTCGACTCTCGCTCGGCCGCTGAAGACGGTTGACGTTGAGACCAGGGAACCCGCCGTCGCCATTGTCGAACGCACCGACGTCTGTGTTGCTCCGGCCCTGGCCGTCATCTGTGAAGCGGTGCTGGCGTTGACGCTGACCGAGGCCTTCCTGGAGAAATTCGGCGCTGACAACCTGACTGAGACCAAGCGCAACTACGAGTCTTACTTGGCTGCGGAATACTGAGTCAGTACTTCGGGTTCCCTGTTCATCGTATCGCGATGCGGTCAGCATGTCATCCCTGCCGGGGCATTCTCCGCAAATCCCATTGTCAAAAACGGTTGCCCCCATCTGCCCAAGCAGGTAACTTTCGGGAAACAGGAGGAGTAACACGATGAAATTGTCATTTGCTTCCGACCGGCCACAGACTTTTGCCGCCGATAGCGTGGTTCTTTTTGTCAATCATTTCGACCGGCTGACTGATCCGCGGCTCAGAGAACTGGACAAGGCAACCGGTGGCGCTGTAACTAATCTGTCCGAATCGGGGGAGTTCACGGCCAAGGAAGGAGAAGTGACCACCTTCTTCCGTCCCGAGGGCTACCGGACCGACCGGGTGATTGCGGTCGGGTTGGGAGAGAAGAAGAAGATCGACGCCGACAGTTATCGTCGCGCCGCCGGGGTGGTCTCCCGCCACAGGAGTCTGACGCAGTACAAATCCACGGTCTTCCACATAGGGCCGGTGGAAGATGCTCTCGTGTATCAGGCCGTCATCGAAGGTTACCTGTTAGGTTCATACAAGCTGCTTGAATTCAAGTCGGGAGAGACGCGCAAGAGTCAGAACCGATTGGTAAATATCCTATTTGCTATCGACAACAAGCGTCTCTTGAAACGGCTGCAGAACGCAGTGCAGAAGGGTCGCGTTTCGGCCGAGGGTCAGTTGCGAGTCCGGCGTCTCGCCTCGATTCCCGCCAATGTCCTGACCCCTGCCGGCTTCGCCCAGGAAGCCCGGAAACTGGCCGCAAATCACCAGTCTCTGACCTGCCGAGTACTTGACGGTCGCGATATCGCCAGGGAGAAAATGGGAGCTCTCCTGGCGGTAGCGAAGGGTTCGGATCAGTCGCCACGCTTCGTTATCCTCGAACACAAAGGTAGCCGCGCCGGTCAGAAGCCGGTTGTCCTGGTAGGCAAGGGTATCACTTTTGATTCCGGCGGGTTATCACTCAAGCAAGCCGCTATGATGCCCGAGATGAAAGGCGACATGACCGGGGCCGCCGTTGTCATGGCAGCCGTCGGCGCAGCCGCAGAGTTGAAACTGCCCCTGAATGTCGTCGGGCTCATCCCCCTCGCGGAAAACATGCCCTCCTCCAAGGCCACGCGCCCCAGCGACATTGTAATCAGCCGCAAGGGGCTGACGGTGGAGATATTCAACACCGATGCCGAAGGTCGCCTGATACTTGCCGATGCCCTTGATTACGCGAATGAGTTTGACCCCCAGGTAGTAATCGATATCGCCACCCTGACCGGCGGAGCGCTATACGTGCTCGGCTACTCGGGCGCGCCCATCATGGGCAACAACGCCAGGCTTATGGACCGCATTCGCGCGGCGTCGGAGGCGACCGCGGAACGCGTCTGGGAGATGCCGATCTGGGACGATTTCCGCAACGCCATGAAGTCCGATATCGCCGACCTGATCAACTCCGGCGGCAAACCGGCGTCGACTATGACAGCGGCGGCTTTCCTCGAGAACTTCGTGGGCGACTGGCCGTGGGCTCACATCGACATTGCCTACGTCGACCTCGAGCCGAAAGGCCGACCGTACATCCCGAAAGGCAATACCGGGATCGGCCTGCGACTTCTGCTGCAGTTGCTGTCGGACTGGAAAAAGCTGTAGGTGTCTGCAGCGGGGGGTCGCCCCCGCCTCCAGCCGTTATTTGGGCGGCGCTTTGGACCAGGCCGGAGCACGGTCAAGTCCCGGTCCCGTCAGTCGACGCAACCCATTTCCGGTGATGTCGCAGGTCCAAACCGATCCGTCGGTAGTGGAGAAAGTCAACCACTTAGAATCAGGTGAAAACGACGGAGCCATCGTGTAAAGGTAAGTGCCCACGGGTGGAGTGGCCACCAGGTATTTCTTTTTCAGATCAGGGGTTGCAATGTAGAGACCCGCATCGGTCATCGAGTTGCTGACAAAGGCGAGCCATTTGCCGTCCGGAGACCAGGTCGGGGCCACATAGTTTCGATTCCTGTTGGCAATGGTCTTTATCGAGTCCATCGACAACATATACTGGTCCCTGATGAGCACAACCAGACCGACCGGCTTGAGCTGGTCGAAGTAGACAAAGGCCAGATCGCCGTTGCTGTTCATTGACGGCGAGATCATGTACGTGCCTTCCATGTTGGCGAAGTCCTTGCGCAGGTACTGGAAATCACTCCCGTCGGGAGCCATGGTGCAAACTTGATAACTGGGTTCACCCGCGTTGACCCGGTTGGCGTTGATGTCCTTCCAGAAAACTATCCTGCTGTCGTCGGCGCTCCACTCCGGGTCACGACTGCCCATGTCGCCGGTGATTCGATACCACCACATGCGGTTGTTGGCGTCCGCGGAGTCCAGAAGTGCCAGGAAGATGTCGTATACCTTGTGCTGACCTCCCATGTAGTCCGGTCCTTCCGTGTTCACCTTGCCGGAGCGTGTGTAGGCGATACGTCGGCTGTCGGGCGCCCAACTGATACGCCCATCGACATTGCCTACCTCAGCAACCAACTGCTGATTGGACCCGTCGACGTTCATGGTCCAGATGTTCCCGTCGCGCGCAAAGGCTATCTGGCCTTTGGGCTGGCTGATTGTGCCGGCCTGTTCGGGTGTCAGTTTCTCAGCGGCAATGGCAGCCACAGGCAACCAAATGGCTGTCAAGAGGCTGACGACCACGGATGTTGTTCTGAATCGATTTGCTTTCAATTTCTGATCTCTCCGACTTGTGGTTCTTGTTTCGCTTTGGCGGCAATATCGGGTCTGCCCAGTACAATGTCAACCCCGGCCGACGTCAGCGCGCAGGCCGCACTGACTACCTGCGGGAGAATCCGCCGGAGCGGGCGCACCGTTTACCCGCCGCTGCATCCGAACAAGAGAGCGTCGGCTACCAGCTGAAGAACCGCTTGACCTCTATTTTCGCTCTTACTCCGGACAGGTCCAACTCCACGCGACCGTCGGCCGTGCCGTCGTAGCTGGCCACGATCTCTTCGTCTGAGGCGTTATACCAGGCAATGTTTCCGAAGTTCAGGTGAAAATAGCTTACATCGGCGCCAACCGCCAGCCCCATAAACCTGAGAGGGTAATCGGCGCCTAAGTTTAGCGAATAGCCGGGTGATGTTCCCTTGAAGGAGATATTAGTGTTCTCCGGTAACGAAGTCGACAAATTGAGATTCTGGTAGGCCGACCACAGATCCCAGGTGGCCTGGTAGTAGCCGACACTACCACCCACACGAACGGCAAATCGCTGGAGCTGTTCCGTCAGCGAGGGATGACCCACAAGGTAGTACTGAAGTCCTGACGATACTCCAAGAACCTTGATCTCTGATTTGAGGTCATCTACCGTCGAGCTCCCTGCGTTGGGCGGGTTATAGTCGAACGATCCGGACTGGCTTTCGCCAAGCTTGAGCCAGTACTCACTTCCAACCGACC
This sequence comes from Candidatus Zixiibacteriota bacterium, assembly GCA_023132995.1. Lineage (GTDB taxonomy): Bacteria > Zixibacteria > MSB-5A5 > GN15 > FEB-12 > JAJRTA01. The sequence goes on from JAGLXI010000227.1 coordinate 10,845, forward strand.
ACGCAAATCGCTCCTTGAAGACGATTCCCAGGTCAAGGCCGAAAGCACCGCCGTTACCCAGGCTTTTCAAGTTCGTGTTCGGGAAAAAGTCGGACTCATAGGCAACGAAGTGGTTATAATCGTTACTCTCGTTGACGCGGTTGAATGTGAAGCTGCCTGATATCCAACTCAGCTTCCTGACGTGTTTCTTCTCTGTACGCTTGACGAACTGGTCTACCAGGTCCCGTTCCGTGTCGTTGGACGCGGCCGGCGCGGCACCGGCCAGCAGCACGATACAGGTTGAGACTACAGCTGTTATAAAGCGCATATTACCTCCTGAATTGCATAGAGCTTGCTTTTTGCAGTATATCGGGATTTTCGGGCATTTTCTTGATGATGGAAAAGCACGGGTCAGGCGATTGTCACGTATGGCCGATTCCCGACGGCGCGAAACGGCTCCACCTACAGGTTGGTTCAGATCGGCAATTCAGCCTTCTTGAAGCAGGCAGGGGCGTCGTTCGGTCATCTGGTGAGGGAAAAACACGAGGCCGCAACGGCAGATAATGGTTATTTCTTCTTGCGCGAGCTGGCGGCCTTGCCGCTGTCTTTGGAAGCACGGGGTTTCCCGGGGGTCTTCTTTTTCTTTTGCGCCTTCTCTATCTCTTCAGCGAACACTTTCTCCAACGTGAAAGAGGACGGGGTGAAATCCATCAGGCACAACTCGAAAAGCTCGTCCACTCGCTCTATGTAGGAGAACCTGGTCTTGCGGATTATTTCCTTGGGCAGGTCCTTGACGTCTTTCTGGTTTTCCTTGGGAAGGACGACGCGGAAAATACCCGCCCGGTAGGCGGCCGACACTTTCTCCTTGATCCCCCCTACCGGAAGCACCCTGCCCCGCAACGTAACCTCGCCGGTCATGGCGACATCGTTGCGAATGGGCCGCTCGGCCATGACCGAGGCAACCACGAGACATACGGTCACACCGGCCGACGGGCCGTCTTTTGGTATGGCGCCCGACGGAAAGTGGATATGGATGTCGAAGTCTCTGAAATCACTGAAGTCGATTCCCAGCATGTCCGCCTTCGACCGCACATAGGAGTGCGCCGCCTGGATGGACTCTTTCATCACTTCCCCGAGCGAACCGGTGGAGATAATCTGGCCTTCCCCCTTCATTTTCAGACCCTCGATGAACATCAGGTCTCCCCCCGCGCCCGTCCAGGCCAGTCCCGTGGCGGTTCCTATCTCGGGGAGCGTCTCGGCCTTCTCTGGGATGAAGAGGGTCGGGCCCAGGAAAGACCCCAGGTTCTTCTCGGTAATGGACCAGGACGACTTGCTCTTCTGGGCTTTCTCCAGAGCGATCTTGCGGCAAATTTTTCCCAGTTGCTGGGAGAAACCAAGCAGGCCGGCCTCCTGAGTGTAGCCCCGGATGATCTTTGATAATGTTTTGTTCGAGATCTTGAACTCGGATTTGCGGATACCGTGCCTCTTCAGGATGCTTGGAATGATATACCGCTTGGATATGGATATCTTCTCTCTCTCGATATAGCCGGGTATCTCCAACAACTCGAAGCGGGGGATGAACTGCTCCGGGATTTCCTCGAAGGAGCGCACCGAACAGATGAAAGTAACCCGCGAAAGATCAAACGGTACCCCGAGGTAATGGTCCAGAAAGCGGCCGTTCAGACGAGTGTCAACCACTTCCAGGAGAGCCATGTTCAGCGAGGAGTTATTGTCGACATTGAAGTAGTCGATGTCCTCGATCAGGATGACGGGGTCGCAGTGTCCGGCGTCCTTCAGCGCCTGGATGATCTTCCCCGGCATAGCGCCCACGAAGGTGCGGGAAGCGCCCTTAATCTCCGAGACCTGGGAAATGCCCCCGACCGAAACGCGAATAAACTCCTTGCCGAGAGCACAGGCCATGGCTTTGGCCAGGGAGGCTTTCCCGGTGCCGGGTCCGCCGACGAGACACAAGGTGGGGCCGTCGTCAACGCCACCAGCCAGCTTCCGCACCGAAATCCGCTGCAGTATCTGCTGTCGAATGTTGACCGGCCCGTAGTAGTCAGCGGAGATTATCTTGTCCACGTCGGCGATCTCATAGCTCTCGGGAGCGCCCTTGCCCCACGGCAGAGCCAGTATCCAGTCGAGATAGTTCTTGGTTTCTCCGTATTCCGCCGAAGCGGTGGGCAGGCGGGAGAGGCGGTCCACCTCTATCGTGGCGCGGGCGACCACCTCCGGCGGCAGATGGCGCGCGCTCTTGATCAACTCGCGAACATGAGATACTTCTTCCTTCTGGTTGTCCGCCATGGCAGAGGCGCCACTACTCACAGGGGAAGACCGCCCGGCAGTCTGCATGTCGCCCTGGCTGTCTGTTCCCGGATTGTCATCAACGCCCCGCAGAGCTGCGGCCCGTGTGAATTCCCGGTCCAGGTACTCAAGCAGCTTGTCATATCGGTGGCGAAGGTTGGTCGCTTCCAGCAGTTCCTGGCTCAACGCAAGTGGAAACCGCAGTTGCGCCGCCATGCGATCAGCGAGAACGGACGGATCATCATCCGACATCCGAAGCACTTGCAACAACTCTGGAGAGTATGTGGAGTCCAGTTGAGTGATCCTGGCCACCATTGAAATCGCGGAAAACATCCGGTCGGTGAGCTTTGAATCGGCTTTCCAGGGGGTCTGCAATTCCGCCGCTGTGACAGTCAGGTATGGCTCGGAACCAATGATCTCGCTGATGGCGGCCCGACGAAGCCCCTCTATCGTCACCAGTTTGATGCCCCCGGGAGCATCGCGACTGTCGCACACCCGCGCAAAGGTGCCTACCTGGTGAATCGGCGCCTGGCTGTCGTCGGATGTCTGAAGATGCGAAAAGGAGGCAACGAATTCCCGGTCAGCCGCCAGGCAGTCTGCGACCAACCGCATACTTTCCGGGCGCCGGACCTGGATGGTAAGCAGGTTGTATGGAAACAGAACCGCCGTCTGCAGCGGCAGTACCGGGTACTTCTCGCTTCTGTCGGTCGCCAGGGTCGGCAGGCGATGCCTACTTCTTATGAGTAACTGGGCTGCCATTTCCTTCAGTATCGACCATTCCTATATTCCCTCAACTGACAAGCGCCGTGATTTGTTTCCGGCTGCCTGAAGTTTAACGGTCCGACCGGACGCCCGACAGTGGAGGCTCGAACGCAGCCGGATCAGGCAGGGGACGGGCTACGCCCCCAACAGTGAAGCGGCATCGGTCAGGTTTCCGTCTAATTCACCGACGGTGAGGTCTCATCAAGAACCAATGACCGTACCTCATGATCGGGGTGCCGCCTCAGGTTCTCACAATTGAGCCGAATTCGAGACGGATCGACCTTCAGTCGGTAGTATCCAAGCCGGTTATTCTCGACAACTGACCAGGAGGAGTTCAAGCCACTGCTGATCTCGCTTTTCATTCGGTACAGATATCGGGCCTGGTTGAAGCCAATCTCGATATCTTCCTTGTAAACCCAGCCGGTCTCCCCCCTGAGTCTCGACCAGGCCAGCCGGGCAAAGTACTTGAATGACTTCCCGGTCAACCTGATGGGAAAGCCATTGACCCTGATCAGGAACCGCTCCCGCTCAAGGTCACCATCCACCTCGACCAGTTCGGGCTCATCATCGATCGCTATCAGCGTGTGCGGTACTGTCACGTCCGCTGTTGTCGTAGTCACATCCATATCAATCTCCTCTTTAAGCAACTCTAATATCTTGTTGACACGTTTTCTCTTATGTGCGCCCCTGATGATCTCCTGCAACTGTCTGTCGGAAAGCCTGACGAGATCTCTTTGATTCTCCACCCCCGCCTTCTGCAGCGCAGCATAATCGGCACGGCTGAGAAGGCGGCCCAGGTACGCGTATAGCCCCCGCAGCGAGACGGGAAGACCGAACCGGATGCTGAAAGCCTGCTCACGCAGCTCTCCGGCCGACGGCGAGTCTCGCTCGGAGGCCTCCAGCAATGCGGCCAAGCCGGACACCAGATGCGCCGTCGTATCACCGAGGGCCATAACCTGCCCCAGGTGGACTTGAAACTGTTCCTCCAGCCTGTTCACCGGCGCCAGTCGACGCCATCGATCCAGAAGAAACAGGGACTTCAGAGCGGCCGCCGCGCGGTATGAGAGAGGTTCCCGCAGGTTGGCCGTCCCAAGCAGAAAGCGAATGTCGTTAATGGCATGATCGAACTGCCGGTACAACATCTTGACCGGCACCGAGTTCACTTGCTCAAAATGGGAAAGAATACCGGGCGGCAGGACCCAGCCGGGTGCGCTCAGCGCCAGTGCCGTCCAACCAAGTTGAGTCTCAGGGTGATCTCGCCTGAGGCACTCGCGGTAATGTCTTGCCTGCGCTACCGAAAGGCCGCTCCTGGCCACGGCTCGTCCGAAGGCAGTGATCGTCAGGCGCCCGGAGCCGCTGATTTCTATAAGTCCGTCCGCAGCCAGCCGCCGCACCACCCTGTCGAAGCCTGCCTCACCGGTACCTTTCTCCAACTGGGCGTAGAGAGTACGCGCAAACAGCGTCGTCAATTGAGCGGCACTATCGGTCAGGCCGCAAACAATCATATCCAGCGACCAGTCCTCCCGCGGCATACTGTCCAGGACCGATCTGATCGGCTCGGGACGCTCGACGGCAATGTAGTTCTCCCACAGGATATCGCGGTCAAACTCAGAATCGGCCAGGATAACAGCCCGGCCCGGCTTGCTGCTGTCTCTCAACCCAAGACGTCCGGCCCGGCCGGTCATGTTGTCGAACTCGGCACGGCTCACGGGAACGAGAACCGGGCCGTCGCCGTATTCGCTTGACGCGTACCTGACTGTCTCCAGGTAAACTGTGTCCGCCGGAAGATGCACCCCCATGGCCAGAGTGGTGGTCGAGAAGATCACCCTGGCTTCGCCGTCGACAAACGCCTGCTCGACAATAGCTCTCTGCCCC
>JAGLXI010000228.1 GCA_023132995.1 Candidatus Zixiibacteriota bacterium
ATTAATTGTGAGTCAATTCGCAGTCACAGTTGTTATCGTTGAAGATTGCCCGGAAGACACCGAGACTACAATCCCCGCACCCATCAGAAGAACTGCCGAGATTAGCCTATTCATACAATTGCCTCCTTCCCTTACCGCCAAGAACGCAGACAACAAGTAATCAGTCAAGCAGACAATTCATAAGCAGGGGGCTTGGCTGTGTTCTGATTCTGGAGGATTGCCGCAGGACGCCTGAGAATCCCCGTTGCAGGTCAGTAGCCCTCCAGTCAGGATTTGTGAAGCCCGGTGCATATCGACTTCGAGTATAAGTTGAGCGGGGCGCACCATGTTGTTGCACAACAATAACTAACGATATCGCCCCGATTGGGCACGGGCGTTGCCCTACCTGCGGGAATGGAGTGCTACTTCGGATCCTACGAACTGCCGGAACCCAACGCCCTGGCCAAGTCGGCTGTGGTCACTTTCCGTATCCCTAAAGTCGGGATCAGTTTCAAGGCCCCCTTTGATGGAGCCGACGCCGACCACTGTGATCTCGCCTCCCTGTTGGCACTGCTTGAGTTCATTGACGGTAACCAGAAGTACTTCTCCAACCACACCTATCTTATCTACGGCAACAACCTGAAAGTGGTCAATCTCGTGAACCGGCGCGAGACGCCCCCCGGCAGGTTCGCCCACCTGCTGGAGAAGACCCAGACCTATCGCGAGAAGTACCGTTTTTCTCTTGAGTGGATACCCACCAACGACAATCCGGTTTTTGATACGCTTTTTGATTGACGGTCCCCAAAGGCGGACTGTATCATTGGCCTTATGGCCACTCCCGGAAAGCTCCTGACGGAGATAAAAGCAGGCAGGTTCAAACCGGCTTACTATTTCTTTGGTGTTGAGGACTACCGGATCACCGAGGCGGAAAAGTTCCTGGCCCGGCAGTTTCTTCCAGACCTCCAGTTGCAGACCAACTACCGCCGGATAGGCGGCAAGAAAACCTCCGCCGCCGACCTGATCGCAGAGCTGGCCACTCTTCCCCTCCTGGGGGAACGCCGGGTGGTAGCTGTCTCCGACTTCCAGAGCTACAAGCCCAACGAACTGAAACAGATATTGAAAATGCTCTCTCCTCCCGATCCCGGCAGGCTGGTGATTTTCACTTCGCCGTCGTCGAAAACGCCCCGAAAAGACTCCAAATTCATGGCGCTGATGGCCAAGGCCACGGTAACCGTGGAATTCAAAAAGCTTCGGGGCGCCGAAACGGCCGCTCAGATCTCGGCCAAGTTCAAAACCGAGGGTCTTACCATCGAAGCCGACGCGCGCGCACTTCTGACCGAACTCGTCTCCGGCAACCGGGGCGGCCTCGACACCGAAGTCGCCAAGTTGATCAATTACAAAACCGAGGGGGGCTCTGTTACAGTGGAGGATGTCCGAGCCGTGTCGGCTGGGTACGAAGCGTACGACATCTTTGAGTTGGCTGACGGAATTATCGAAGGTCGGCCGCGGACGGTGCTGAAGATGATCAAAACGCTGCTTGCCGGCGGCCATAGCCCGGTATTCATAGCCACCCTGCTCCAGCAGCATTTCACCTGCCTGTACCTCGTCAAGCACGGTAAAAAACCGCTGGGCAACCGCGCTTTCCTGATTCCCAAGTTCCGCAGGCAGGCTGCAGGCTACGACTCCCACCGCCTTGAGCAGATCATCATCGAAATCGCCCGAACCGACTCCGAATTCCGGCGTGGCAGATTGAAACCGGAGACAGCGCTCGATATGCTGGCCATGAATCTTGCACACGAAAAGCAGTCCGGTGGTTAGAAGCGGGTCGGGCATCCGTGCCCAGGGGTCGACTCCCGGCGACGGAAAAGACAGATGGGCAAGAGAATCCGGGAAGAAAAACAAGCTCTGTCGGTAAATCAGAGTGAGGTGAATTCGGCCGAGCAGAGACTGGTCGAAGCGGCTCAGAACGGCGATAAGAAGGCATTCGGCCGGTTGATCCGTCGACACCAGAAGATGCTGTTCCGGTTCGTGTATGGTCTGCTCGGCTCCTTTGACGCAACTGAGGACATCGTGCAGGAAGCCTTTGTCAAAGCCTATGGAGCGCTGGGATCGTTCCGCACCGACAGCGCCTTTTACCCCTGGCTTTCCACCATCGCCAGGAACTCAGCCTACAACCATATCAGCCGGGAAGAACGTAAGGAATCGCTTGACCGTCTGCAGGAGAAGGGGTACGACCCTCAGGCCACAGAGTTGGGGCCGTTGGAGAGGCTGCTTGACGATGAAGCGCAAGTGCGATTTATGAAAGCCGTAAAGGCTTTGCCCGCCAGGTACCGCTCGGTGTTTGTCCTGCGCCACTTTGAGCAGATGGATTACGGCCGGATCGCAGACTATCTGAAGATACCGCCCGGAACTGTTGACTCGCGTCTGTACCGGGCCAGGCGAATGCTTGTGGAAAGCCTGAAGGACTTGTTGTAGATTGACTATGGCCCGATAGGACGCGGAGAAGAAGGAACATGGATCACTCGTACTATCGAGACAGACTCTCGGCCTACTTCGACGGCGAACTTCCTGCCGGGGAGCAACGGGAGATCAAACTCCACCTGGGCGAGTGCCGGGAATGCCGGGAACTTCTGGACAAGATGGCCGGACTTGACCGGCTCGTCTCAGAGCACGGAGACCTGCCGGATGACGGCTACTGGGAGCAGTCTGCCAGACGGATCGAAGCGCAGTTGGACCGCGACCAGGACGAGAGCGTCACCGACACAAGGGAACGAACCACCTGGCAGGGCTTGCGCTGGAAACTGGCTGCTGCAGCGGCGTCAATCGCCGTGCTGACTTTCATCGCCGTCCACAGAGGCGATATCCTATGGAATGAGAGTCAGGAAACACCGTCCATAACGATACATTCGCCTGGCATCCCAGCGCTGAAACCAGAGATTCCTGCCGATGTCAGCCCACGCGAGACAAAGAAACAGGAGGGTGTCCAGGTGAGTTCCGGTGGGACTCAGGCAGATGAGCAGCACGATGTCGAGTTGTCCCCTCGGCTTCACGCACCGACCGTCAGTGAACCCGCTGATCTGGTCGCTCAGCCTGAGACTGTCGCGATTACTCCTGCCGAGTGGGTCCCCGATCTCAAGCTCACAGCCAAACCGAAAGCCGCCGCTACTCCCGATATCCCGGCCGTAGAGAATGAGTTGCTGACTGATCATGATTACATCGCCGGGATGGACCTTCCGGAAAAAGCCGCCACCGCCCATGACCGTGATACTGTCGAACTTGCCCGCTGGCGATATATCCGGGATTCACTTGTCGCCCTTACCGAGCCTCGGCAACTCCCGAAGGCTGCACGGACCGTAGCCGCGGAAAGCAGGGAAGGTTTGGACAGCACTGAGGTGAATATAACAATGCGTCTGATTGAGGCATACTGTCATATCGCTCTGCTCACCGACGACGAGAACGAGTACCATCAGGCAACAGACTTCCTGCAGGAAACCGCTACCGGCAGGACGTCCCTTTCAGAGCAGGCTAAGGTCTGCCTGAAACAGCTTGAAGGGCGGTTTGAGTAATGTCTTCCGCTGTGAAATCACATAACTTTTCACATGGTTGTCCGTATATCAAAAACAGGACAGAGATATCGTCTGATTTGGAGGATAGCTTGTGAGTAAGCAGATTTTTCGCTCGGAGACAAACAAAGTCATCGGGGGGGTGTGCGGCGGCTTGGGCGAGTATTTTGACGTCGACCCGGTTCTGGTCAGAGTGGTTGCGGTACTGTTGGCCCTGTCGACCGGTGTGGCGGTGGTCGGCTACATAGTCGCCTGGATTATCGTGCCCAAGAGACCGTTTGAGATGGAACCCGGCCAAACGCAACCCCGAGACACTTCCTGGCACAAGTATCTGCCCGGACTGATCCTGATGGGTATCGGGATTATTCTGCTCATCCGGGAAAACTGGTACTGGTTTGACTGGGGGGAGTTCTGGCCGATAGTGCTGATCCTGGTCGGACTGGCGCTGATATTCGGTCGCGGGCGACGCCGGGAGGCCACGACCGGCAACGCCGAATCCGATCGGCCGATGCACGCGAACGGTCAGAATCTCGGGCCGCAGAACGGGGGGCCGATCCTATGACACCGGCGCGACTTCGATGGGGCATGCTGATGGTCACCTTCGGACTGTTGTTGCTCCTGAGGAACCTGGGCACTCTCAGCGACGATTTCTGGGTGGATCTGCTGATATATTTCCCCATAGTGCTGATCCTAATTGGTATTGAGAAGATCTTTACCAAATCCCGGCTTCAGTTTATATCGTATTTCACGTCGTTTCTACTGCTCGTCGGTGGGATCGGCATCGCTTTCTACAGTAGTTGGAACGACCATGAAGGGAGTTTCTTCTCCCAGACCAGCCACCGGGTTGATTTCGACCCTGAAGTGAAGAAGCTCTCGGCCGTCCTGAAGCTCGGCGAGACTGACCTGACCATTCGTGACAGCGGGGATGATCTCGTGTTCGGGCGGTTTGACCGTTTCACTCAGAAGCCCCGGATATCCTACTCTGTCGAGCAGCAGGAGGCGAAATTAGTATACACTGCTCGCCGCGGCGGGCGCCTCGGAGGCGCGATCACGATCAACACCGGTGAAGACCAGGACTGGTATATTCAGTTCTCCGACCTTGTGCCGCTCGATCTCGAATGCTATGGCGAGGATTCCGATATTCATCTGAACCTGTCCACGACACCGCTGAGACGGCTGAAACTGAACGCCGATGACGCCCACATATATCTCAAGTTGGGTGAGATGGAACCGGAGGTTACGGTTGTCGTCGTGGGCGGCCAATCCGATCTCAAGTTGCGGATGCCGGAAAGCGTCGGGCTTCGCATGAGTGATAACGACTACCGTTCGTACCTGACCAAGGTCGGCCTGATAGAGACTGAGGACGGCATCTTTGTCACTGAGGGCATAGACACCCTGATCACAACGGTTGAACTGGATCTGGACGAGCACTTGTCTTCCTTTTCCGTGGACTGCTTTTAGCAGGCTGCTCCAAAACTCGGAACAGAATGCAAGCCAGCAACTGGCATCCATTACAGTTCATCTCTGAGCGCACCCCTCCGTCATCTCTAAGAAAGACAAGTCCAAAGTACCATAGCCGCTACGATTCATCCTCGGTCTGGTTGTGGTCGTCCTATGTTCCGGTATTGGCGCTGTCGCAGGCAAGACGCCGGTTAGACCGTCGGATTTAGAAACCGGGCGAGCTGTCATTCTTCTCAAGCCCGGACTGGTCGGGGCGTTTGGGCGCCGGATCACAGCAGGGAGCCGGTCCATAGCCGTGGATGTACCCGGCGAGAAGGATGATGTCGTTTAATCTAATCATGCCATCGCAGTCAAGATCAGCAGAACCGATAGGATATGGACAATCGGAAATGATGTCAAAATAGAAGTCGTACAACAGTTGCAGGTCGGCTTCGGTCAGCTCACCGTCTCCGTCCGTATCGCCACACAAGACCGTATCGCACCCGACAGGTAAGGCCCCGATCAGTTCGAGGTTCGGCTGAATACCCTGCGCGCAGGGGGAGAAAGCCGAGACATGATAGTCACCATTGTCAGCATCGCAGAACATCGGATCAGCGGACATGTTGCCATCCACCCCGAGTTGACCGGCAATACTGCCCGTCCAGTCGCCACCGGCGTTTCCGTAAAGATCACAGCAAGCCAAAGATGGAATACTCATACCGTCGGTGTGTACGGCGCTTCCAAGATCACTGAACGCAATAATGCATCTCAACAACAGAGGCGTGGCGTAGCCATCACAGGATACTCCGCCGCCGTTGTCTGATGAGTTTCCATACAGAGTACAGTTTCTCACGGACGCACTGCCAACTGCACGGAAAGCTAGGCCGCCACCATTGGCAGCATAGTTTCCGGCGATCACATTGGCAACGATTTCCGGTTCGGATTCGAGGCAGCAGATAGCTCCACCATACGAAAAGGGTGACGATCCCGTATTCCCAAGAATAACATTGTTGCTGATTAAGGGATCTGATCCGGAATTGCAGATAATAGCGCCGCCATTATCGATGAATGTGTTACCTATGAAGACATTACCGTCAATTGTGCCCGAGGAACCGCAACACAGACCAATGCCCGCTCCGCCGTATGCCTGATTATACTCGATGGTATTATGATTAATGGAGGCCTTTGAATCAAAACAGTCAATCCCGCCACCGGAATAACTGAAATTGCCGGATATGGTGTTATCGGCAATCAAGACATTGTTGCAGTAAATCAACGAGATTCCGCCGCCTCCATCCCCGCCTATATCGCTGCCGGTATTCTCGACGATGGTGTTGCCAATGATCTGCGAAGCTGAATACACACAATGTATTCCAGCACCATAGTGCACAGCCCTACAGTTTGTCACAGTATTGTCGCTGATAGTCGGACTGGAGTTCACACATGAGATTCCTCCACCGTCTTCAGCATACCCGTTTGTTATCGTGAATCCCTCAACCACCGCTGTGAGGTTCTCTCCGCTGTGGAACCACAGGCCACGGTGAGGATCTCCCGATGTCCCCCCGCAATCTATGACAGTCAACTCAGGACCACTCTCCGATTTCAGCACGATGTTACGACCTCCAAAATCGAGATCGCGGTTTCCGTCACCGGCATACGTGCCGTCGGCAACAAGAACTGTATCGCCCGTCACGGCGGCGTTAATTCCGGCCTGGATCGTCGGTTGAACAGCCGGTACATGGATTGTGGCTGATTGGACTGTAGCTGCAAGTGCGAGGAACAGTACAAGTAGTAAGCAGTAGTTCCTCATAAGTCCTCCAAAACTATTATGATTGCCTTAATTCAAGGTACTTAAAAACGTTCTGATTGTCAAGAGATTCTGGGTGTTGTGTCAAGGCAAAATAGAAATG
>JAGLXI010000229.1 GCA_023132995.1 Candidatus Zixiibacteriota bacterium
AATGCTCTGGCATATACATTCTTGGCTATGGATTCATACAGTTTCATCTATTCTGCATTTCCATGTAGTATCCGGGTAGCGTGTCGCTTTGTGTGATGCCCAATGTCATCGAAGATGCTGTAGAGCGTCGGGATTATCACCAGCATCAGGAAGGTGGAGATCAGCATACCGCCTACCACGGCCAAAGCAATCGGAGCGCGCATTTCAGCCCCCACGCCTTTGGAAATAGCCATCGGCAGCATTCCGACAACGGCGACAATCGCCGTTAGCAACATCGGGCGCAGTTTGGTCAGGCTGCCTTCCACGATAGCGTCTTCCCTGGACAGGCCGCGAGCGCGGAGCCGGTTGACGTAGTCCACCAGGACGATGCCATTGTTGACCACAACCCCGCCCAGGATGATGATGCCCAGGAGCGACGGCAGGGACAGGGCGTTGCCGGTAAAGAGCAGAAGCCCAACCACGCCGATGAACCCAAGTGGCACAGCGAACATGACTGTGAAAGGGTGTATCAGGGACTCAAACTGTGCGGCCATTACCATATAGACCAGGATGATGGCGAGTACGAAGGCCACTCCCAGGGAAAGGAAGGTTTCCCTCATTCGTTTTATCTCGCCTCCGTACTCCACAAAGTAGCCCTGGGGCATGTCCATCTTTGCCACATCTGTCTGAATGTCGGCGAGGATGCTGCCCAAATCGCGCCCGCTGAAGTTGGCGGTCACGGAGGCCTTGCGCTTCTGATTCTCGCGGAAAAGGCGGACCGGGCCTTCACCCTTCGATATTGCTGCGATGTCCGAAAGCCGGTGCTGTGAGCCCAGCGGAGCCGTCACCAGGATGTCCTCAACATTCTCGATGGTATTCCTGTCGTCCTGGCGATACTTCACACGGAGGTCGAACTCGTCCCCGCCGGTCCGGTAGAGCGTCGCCACCTGTCCCTCGAACGAAGAGCGAATCGTCGAAGCCACTTGGGCCACCGAGAGGCCCATTTGGGAGGCCTTCTCCCGGTCGATCTTGAAATGCAGTTCCGGTTTGCCGTGCCGAAGGGTCGTATCCACGTCGTAAAGGCCTTCAATACCTTTACAGTCAGCCACCAGGCCATCCGCCATTTGCGCGAGGGCGTCTATATCCTTGCCGAAGATTTTCACCTCAATAGGAATCTGTCCGGTACCGGCACTGGTAATCATTCGGGCAAGGTCCATAAATTCTATTTTGGCGCCCTTGATTTTGGGAAGCCTTCTCCTGATGCTCTCCTGTATCTCCGTTGTCGTGCGCTTCCGCTTGCTCTTAGCCACGGCGTGGGCGAAAACCTGCCCCTCGTTGACTCCAATGTTTGTCATGCCGAAGGCGGCTCCCAGCTCCGATTCCGCAGCAACGCCGGTGATCGAACCGATAACGTCCAATCCCTCTTCCGAGACCATGATCCCTTCGATCTGCTCGACCACATGTCGCGTCTCATCAATCTCGGTACCCACCGGCATCTCTACCTTGACAATGACAAGCCCGGTGTCAATTTCAGGCATAAACTCGGTGCCCACCCAGGGTAAAAGCGCAAGACTCGCTCCGAAGACCGCGAACGACGCCAGGGTTGTTTTCCAACGGTTGCGAAGCGCCCAGCGGATAAGGCCGACATAGCCCCTGCGAACGAATCCTTCGGCCTTCTGCCTGGACGCGTCCCTTTTCGCCTTGTCCTTCAGACGAAATATCTTCGACGCCATCATTGGAACGAGCGTCAGCGCAACGAACAGCGATGCGAACAGGGATACAGACACCGTCAAGGCCAGGCCGCGGGACATCTTCCCCGCGATCCCTGTGGCGAAGAACATCGGCAGAAAGACCGCCACCGTGGTGAAGGTGGAGGCGGCAATGGCTCCGCCCACCTCACTCGTGCCTTCTGCGGCGGCGTCAAAGCGGTTTTTGCCTTCCTGCATATGCCGGAAGATGTTCTCAATGACAATAATGGCGTTACTGACCAGCATCCCGACCCCCAGAGCGATCCCGCTCATGGTCATGGTATTGAGCGTGAAGTCGGCGGCATAGACAACCACAAGCGTAGCCAGGATCGACAG
>JAGLXI010000023.1 GCA_023132995.1 Candidatus Zixiibacteriota bacterium
AAAGCAGATGACAGACCGGCGCCGGGATCCTTTTTCCGGCGCCGGTCTTTTGAGATGGGGGCTGCCTTTAACGAGATTAACGCAATGATTAGCTGGAGTTGGGAAAAAGAATCACTTGACCATTTGATGTCAATACCATACCATTCTTCATATGTCCATAAGTCAAGAAGTGATGGAAAGTTAGAGGCGCGCCATGATATGGAAGCATGACGAAGATCGGCGCGGGCAGCGAGCCTTCCGTGCCAGTGCCTGGAGACCGGTGGCGGTGGTTGCCCTTTTATGGCTGGCGGGCACCACGGTCCACAGCCAGTTCAATGTGACGTTGGTGCCACAGGTAGCGGAAGTGCAACTCAGACCTGGGAAGCGGGCGGTTTTGCCGTTCAGACTGTCCAACGCGGACCCAGAGAGGCCAGCCCTGATCCGCGTTCTGACCAGTGACATCCGGCAGGGGATGAGGGGCCAGTATGTGCTGGCTGACAGCCTCATGCCTTACTCTTGTATCCCGTGGTTGACTCTGCCCGATACACTTATCGAAATTGGTCCGGGTGAGACGCGGGAGATTCCGATTACGGTCAAGGTACCTTTTGACGCCCACGGTGGCGCTTACGGAGCAGTCGTGTTCGAGATTCTCCAGCCCGAAGCCGCGGCGGCTGATCCCACAGCGCTGACTTTTGGAGCTCAGTACAGGTTTCAGTTGCCGGCCTGGATCGAGATCACCGTCAAACGAGGACGTGCAGTAAGGGGACGTCTGACTCCGGGTAGCATTACGGTGATCCCTACGGCAGACGACCCAGGATTGCTCAAGAAATATGGTGACCGGGGGATGGTCGTATTAGCCGAGGTTGAGAATACGGGGGATATTCACGTCTTCACAAAAGGACGACTGATCATCCGTGACGAGAACCGACGCCTTATCCGAGACACGCGCCTTGGCTCGGGGCGTGGCGCGGTCCTGCCCACGGCCAGGACGACCCTGCGGACGATCATGAAACTTCCCCGCCCGGGCATGTATTCGATCAAGACTATTGTGGAGTATGGAGGCCGTTCTCCAGCAATTGCTCAGACCACTTTCGAGATTACTGACACACGGGCGGCGCGCACCGGCGAGTCCGAGATTGCTCTTCCGCTTTATATTGACATGCGCCCGGAGTTGTTTGAGCCGTCCATTCCGGCCGGGGGGTTCCGTGTACAGGGTGTAACGCTCAGGAATCGCGAGAGCGGACCGGTGGCGGTGGATGTTGAGCTGGGGAGAATCTATTACGATGAGAACGGCCAGATGTGGGTCTCCGATGAGAAGGCTGACAGTGGGCGAAGTTGCGCCCCGTGGCTGACCATCGAGCCGCGAAATTTCGTTCTGGACCCGGAGCGCCGACAGAATGTCCGCATCACGCTTGATATCCCCGCTGACGTTTCGGGAGGCTATTATGCCTGCGTGGTGCTCAATGCCCGACTTGTCGGCGACACCGCAACCCTGCCTTCGCCCATCTACTGTCCAATCTATCTTACCGTACCGCCCGACCTTGAGCCGGGCGGAGAGATTGTCCAGATTGAAGTTGAACACCCTCGGGCATCCGCTACGACTCTGAAAACAGAGTTCCGCAACACGGGCAATATCCACAAAGTCATTCGGGGTAGTCTGAACCTGCAGCTATGGGTTGTGCCGGAGGCGGTGGCGGGCCTTGAGGTGAGGGACACGGCCAGGTTCGAGAATGTCGCAGTAATCCAATTGGAGACAGACAGTTCCTATGTGCTGCCGGGGGAAACCCGCGTGGTCTCCTCCCAGACGATTGAAGGCCTTCCTGCCGGACGGTACCGGGCGGAAGTGATGGTTCATTATGGCGGCGAGGCGCCAGCAATAATGGAGCAAGAATTTGTTATTAAAGAGACCGAATAACAGGTATGGAGCTTTCCCACTGTTTCTGATTATCTGCCTGGCTTTTTTGATGGCACTGGTATTTCCCGCCGCAATCAAGGCACAGGTGCAGCCGAACCCCGATACCTCCCCGTCGGCAATGACTGAGCCGGACAACTCTATTCCTGTTAATGAGGAGCCTGTATCCACCGAGGGTGATATTGCTTTCGATACTCTGGGGATGGCGCCGGCGTATATTCGCGAGTGTCTCATCACCAACGTGTTTTATGATGCCGATGTGCGCGAAATCCTGCAGACCATGGCCGCCCAGTGCTTTGTCAACATCATCGCCGACGGGACGGCCTTTGGTATCCTCAGCATTGAACTGGTGGACGTGCCCCTGGAAGAGGCCATGCGGAGGGTGTTGGTGCCACTCGGTCTGACCTTTCGGTGGTTGGACGGCTATTACCTGGTCGGCTCACCTCACCCGGACAACCCCTCTTTTCCTCTCCTGACAGAGACGGTGCTATATCGGCCCAATTTTATCAAGGCGGTTGACGTGCCGAATCTTCTCTCCACGTTCTACACACCGTTTTTGAGGGTTAACAAGGAAACGAACACGCTGTCGCTGAGTGCTTCACCAGAGTTGATTGAGCGCATCAAGGTCGATCTTGCTGAAATCGACATACCGCCCCGACAGGTGATGATCGAAGCGTTGATAACGGAGACCTCTTCCGACGTAAGCCGGCAGTTGGGTCTTTCATGGGGCCTCGCCGGTGCCGGGGGTTCGCGCGGCCGTGACAGTCTTCGCATTGGCGCTTACCCGTCGGCAAGAGGGGACTCCGCATACCTGACCGAGCCGGATAGATTCAGCATGTTTTTCCAGCGAGTGGCCATTGAGGCCAGCGACTGGGTGGGCGACTTCCGCGTCAAACTGGACGCTTTGGTGCACGATGGCCTGGCGACCATTCGAGCCAATCCGCGTGTCGCCACCCTGGAGGGTAACAAGGCCGGTATCTTCATCGGGCGGGAAGAGTATTTCTCTATTGTCACGGGCTCGGTCTCGTATGCCTATGCACGACTGGAGGTCATCAAGACAGGAATCTCGCTCACGATTACTCCCTACGTTTCGGACGATGGTTTCATAACGCTCGAGGTTGAGCCGGAGGTTTCCGACGTAATCGGCTCCGGCAGCGCTGGTCTTCCGGTGACCAACAAGCGCACTGTGACGACGAAAGTCCGTGTTGCCGAGGGAGAGACCGTGGTGATCGGGGGGCTGCTTGTGAAGAACCGCATAGAAATCAAGCGGAAGGTTCCGCTGTTGGGATCAATCCCGATTCTTGGCTACCTTTTCCGACATACCGATACCGAGGTAGAAGAGAGCGAGATTACGGTCCTGATAACGCCCCGTCTGTGGCAGCCGGAGAGTGATTCCGGGGAGATACCTGCTGAAGCCTTCAGGGAATTATAAGCTTCCCGGTCAAATAGCACTGTTGTGTGCCGCGTCGAATGAATCTATTATGGAGAGGCGCTTTCTCTTCATCAACTCAGTTCTTGTCTGCCTGCCTGCTTAAGACAAGGCACATGTCATGGTACTGCCGCTCCACTTCGTCGAGAGTCTCGCTGAGGCCGGGCACCGCAGGATTCATCTTCAGAGCCTGCTGGTACTGCTGAATGCCCTTATTCCACAGCAGACCGGCATGATCGAGGTAGCAGCGGCCAAGCTCGGCCTGCAAATCAACATAGGTCGGGTTCCTGTCTATCTCTGATTGGAGGAACTCTATGCGCTCGGCAATGGCCTCTTGCGACACGCACTCGGGATCCGTGAACAACCGCATGTGGAAAGTCACGAACTCGCGGCGGTGGCTTTCCTTCTTTGCTTCACGTACCGCCTTCAGCAACTGAAGGGCTTGATCTAGATGGGAATCCCTGAGCAGGTCCAGACCCTGCCGGTAGGCGTCTGACTCGTATTCCGGGTAAATAAGCGCCGCCTTCCGGAAAAAGCCGGCGGACCGTGAGAGCACATCCTCGAAAAGACCGGTGTCTTCCCGGTTGAGGGCATTCTGCACCAGCGTGAGACCCAGATTGAAGTAGGCGTCACAATAGTACAGGTTTATTCGGGTAGCCTCTTCAAACTCGATGAAGGCCCGCTTGCACGAGCCTCCCGCCAGCAGAGCCTCCCCGAGATTGTTGCGATAGTCGGCGTAGGTGGGACACTTCTCCACCGCGATGGCGGCGGCCCTGACCGCGTCTTCGGCGTTGCCCAATGCGAGCTCCGTCATGCTGAGGTAGTTGAAAGCCGAGTAATAGTGAGGGTCAAGTTTCACTGCCGACTGAAACAATTCTCGGGCCTCGTAATAGAACCGCTTGTAGAAGAAACCCGTCCCCAACTGATGCATTTTCTGCGCGCTACCACCGGACATCACCCGACGGTAGGCTGCAAGGAGCGTCTCAATCTCCTTCTTCATCCGGCCATGCCTGGTCTTGACCAGGGAGAGAACCTCGTTCGAATCGATTTCCACCGGATAGGGACTGCGCACCGTTTCCGCCGTCCTGCCGTCGACCAGCACCTCGGAAGATACCAGCGAGAGCCTGCTGTCATTGGCAGTCTGGATCACGTATTCCTTGTTGTTCTCGACAAGCTTGCTTTTCAGACGATATGTTTCCATACTCCTCACCGCATCATCGGTAGTTTATCAATCCTGGGGATTGTCGCCAGGACCGGCAGATCCAACAACTGCTCAACTTCATCAACCCGTTTGAATGAGTTGTCCATCATTTCCGCTAAGAACACCGCCGCCCCTCCGATAACCAGTCCCAGCAGTATCCCCATCACTACTATCTTTTTCTTGTCGGGCCAAAACGGCACCAGCGGAATGCGAGCCGGTTCGATGATTTTGTACTTGGTGCGGTCCTTGGCGCGCTCGGAGATGATCTCCACGGTCGTTTCCTCCGACCGGAAAGCATCGCGATAGATGCGGGCATCCGCGACTTCCCGCTCCAGTTCCGCCAAGTCGACCTGCAGTCTCGGCAGGGAACTGATTCGCTCGTCCAGTTTGTCCAGGGATTGCCGTAGTTGGCTGAGGCGCGAGTTCAGGATGTCGAGGTTCTCCCTGACCACGAAATGGCGTCGCAGCAACAGTTGCTGGTTCTCTGGGTACGAAGCGTACTGCTCGTGAACGGCTCGTTCGATCTCCTTTTCCAGAAAGCGCGCATTGTTGTTGAGCCTGACGTTGACATTTGTGATATTTTGATCATTCCAAGCATACTTCTCCATCATGGTGGCGAAGGTCGCAATCTGACCGTCGATCCTTGTTCGGAGCGTTACCAGGCTGTCCGTATATCTGAGTCGGGCGCGTGAGAGGTCCCACTGCGCCAGTTGCGACTCTATAGCTGTCGATTCGTCGGAGAAGTCGTTGATCTCCCGCTTGGTTTGATCGATATCGGAGAGGATTTCCTGCCTGTTTTCCTGCGAGGAGATATGTTCCGGCAGTTGCTGCTGGGTGAGCCGTCCCTGCGCCGCTGTGAAGGAATCCAAGGCCAACTGGTATTCGTGCTCCATCCGCAGTAGCTGATTATCGGCAAAGGTCTGATTGTCGAGGATTTTTTCGAGTTCGTACTTGCTCTTTTCCTGCTCCAGGATCGTGGTCAGTTGCGTCACCATGTCCCGCGCCTTTGCGGGGTCTGTGGACTCCACCGTAATTTGTATCTGGTCGTTGCCCACAAAGGAAGCACTTATCCTTTCGCGCAGCCGGCTTACGAGAATGTGGTATTTCAAATCCTCCAGGCTCAGCCCAGGATTATCCTGCCGCATTTGGGCGGCCTGGAGAGCAACTTCGGGGTCGTTGTCCAGACCGAGATCGCGGATCAACTGATGCAGGTACGTCTGCGAGGTTATCTCGTTCTGAAGCGCCTGCAACTGCCGGCGACGGTCCTCGCCGCTGAGGCGCTGTCTCGATTCCCCACCTATGATACGAACCAGCTCGCGCGACACGTTTTGCGGTTTATCAATCCAGATGATTGTCGATGAGCTATAGAGGGGCGTCAGAAGCAATGACCCCGCCACGGCGATCGCTGACACCAGGATCACCGGAATGACAACGAGCCACTTGCGCCTCAGGATCAACGCGAGGATTTCCCTGATGTCTATCGTCTTGCCCTGCTCGTCCGGATGTTTCATGCCGCCCTTTCCCTACCTGACAGACGCATCTACCGCATCCTCGGGTTTCAGGGTTTCATAGAGCAGGACTGCCGATGTGACCACACCGAGTACGGTTGCAATAGTTCCGATGTTGCTTCCGAAGAACCCACCCCGTTTGGCGGGGATGACAAGAGCGTCCTCTTTTCGCAGGGTGTATCGCGCCGGAGTTCCGGTCTTGATGTACTCGTCCAGATCTATGTGGATCATCTGACCGTAGAAGCCGTCTCTGGTGATCACCCGGGCCTCACTCAGGTTAGCGTTATCCGCAGGACCGCCGGCCAGGGCCATCGCTTCAAGGACATCCATATCCTCCATAAACTGGATCTGGCCTGGAGTGTTCACGGCACCCAGAATATAGACCATGTTCTTTTTCGTGGCCTGACGGCCAATATCGGCCGAGGGAATACCAGCGGGAGTGGAAGGCACGTCGATAGCATCCTGCCGGTATACAGCAGGCAGGTTACCAACGTTTCCCAAGGCGATCGCCTCCCCGACGTCGACAACCTCCACCTCGCCGGCTCGATCCGCACCGCGGATTATCGTCACCCGACTGAGGTCTCCAAACTCGGTGATCCACCCTGCTTCGTTGATGATCGTCACAATGTCAGGGATTTCCTCGAAAGTCTTCTTTCCGGGTTCGTTTACATGGCCTGTCACGAAAACATGCTGGTAATTGTACTCGGTGACTCGCACCAACGCCTGCGAAACATTCTTGTTGAGACGCGACACCCGACGTACTATGTCATTTTGTAACTCCTCGGTGGTCTTGCCGGCCGCCGCCATCTCGCCGACAATGTCCACAGCTATCATCCCGTCCAAGGTTACCTTGACCGTGGAGTTAAGATTGGGTTGTTGCCAGAATCGGATTTCCAGCATATCCTCGGGGCCTATCAGGTACTCAGCGGCAAGGCCGGAGGCACTGCAACCAAGCCATACGGTCAACGCCAACAGCGCCATCCTGCGCGCCAGACTTGCTCTCTTGGGCATAAGTTCCATCCTTAGAATAGCTTATACTAAAATCGGCATATCATAGATTCTTATTAGAATTAACGGCAGGGCCCCGGCGGTGTAAAGAAGAAAAAAACGGGCAGATACTAAAATATCACCGGCCCTGATCAGGTACATTCCCCATAAAGGAGGGTCTTGTTACGACCGCATTCCTTCGCCTTGAGCAGCGCCATATCAGCAGCGAAGACCAATCGTTTTGGTTCGTCTCCGTCATCAGGAAAGATCGCCCCCCCCACCGAGACGGTACAACTCACGGAATCGTGGTGGTCATCGATCTTGAACCTGGCGCGGGCGATTGCCGCCTGCAGCCGCTTCATGAACTGGCTGCAAGTGGTACCGTCGGCCTCGGGCATAATGACACAGAACTCATCGCCTCCGTAACGAGCCACTATATCAATGGAACGGATTGAATTGCGCAGGATGTCACCCATCTGCCGCAGGATGGCGTCGCCGGCCTGATGACCGAGAGTATCATTGACACTCTTAAGTTCGTCGAGATCGAAAAGAATCAGCGCCAGACGACGGTCATACCGTTTGGCACGCGCCGTTTCCTCATCAAGACGCTTGAAGAAGAAGCGTTGATTGGCAAGCCCCGTAAGACCGTCGGTATAGGACATTTCTTTGACTCTCTCGTATGACTCGGCATTCTCCACTAAGTCGTTGGCATGGTCTCTCAGCAAATTCAACCGCTCGCAGACCAACGAGGGCCGGTCGCCTCCACTCCACGCCAGAATCCCGGCCTTCTTCGCCGACAAGGGAAACGACAGTATATACGTAAGGCCACAACTCATCAGGCTGGTCGGGGCGCTGTCCGGCGGATTGCCGCTGAGGGCGAGGTCCTCCACTTTCACTGGACCGGCGCCGTCAAGCGCCGCAATCAGCCGGTCGAACTGCTTGCGGCCAGGGTTCTCCAATGAAGATCCGAGGCCGTCTTCAACGATCTGCGGCGGCGCCTCGTCATTATCCCCTGCATACATGTAGGCAATACTACTCATCCCAAGGTCAGCCTTGATGGAGTCGACTATCCTGGGAATGATTGTCCCTGAGTTGCGATGCCGAATCAGCCTGAGAATCCGCGATGGCGGCAGCCCGCGGCCGGACGGTTCCTGCTGCCGGGCGCCTGCATGCGAGACTTTCTTCTCCAGATTCGCCTCCCTTTCCTCGTGCCATTTTATATGATAGGCGGCCGATAGGCACTGGGCAAGGCTGGCTACGAGAAAGCTGAACGAATGTGATTCGGTTTCCAAAGTGCTGCGAATGAAGTAAACTCCGTAGAGATTGTTCCGCCAGAATATAGGGAAATATATGTCCACCCCAAGATCGTTGAGTTTCTGCAAGGTCTCACGAGGTATGATATCGCCCTCGTCAAGTTCGTGAACGTTCCTCGGAAGGTAGTCCGTTCTCAGACGCTCGGCCAGAGCCTTGCTAAACGGAATCTGGAAATCGTTGCGTTCATACTCGCCTAGACCATAACTGAAATTGTACGTGAGAAGTCCTCGTTTTTTCCTGAGGAACAAAATCACTTCACAGCCGAAGGACTCCTTGAGGATATCAGACACGCGGCCGGCCACCTGTGCGATGACGCCCTCTCTGCTGTTGGTGGTCAGAAGCGAAGAGAACTCGTCGGGATCCAGATATCGAAGGACGGCCATCTGGCGCTTTTCGTGCAAGTGACGCCTGACAAGAAGGAATACAATCAGAGCAAAGAGAACAACTATGAGCAGGTCCTGCGCAATCATGGTATCACACCCTCATAAGCAATATAGACTACGTGGGAGGGGTGTCAACGAAAACCTCCGCTCATCATCGTCGCCCGCTGACAAACCTGAAGCGGGACCTCCTGGTCAACAGGCCGTTCTTCTTGAGAATAGTAAATACCCGCCACCAACTCACGCGCGGCCCATGGGCGTGAGCGCTGATCTCACGTTTCATTTCTCGAATGGTGGCGAAAGGATCATGTCGGACGAGCCCAAGCACCTTTTGCTCCAGATTCCTCCCGGGGCCGTCAGTATCAGGGGTCGAAAAATCAGAGTTGTGAAGCAGTGTTGTCGACGGGGTAAAGTGATCATTGACCGTCAGTCGACTCAGTTCCCGGCTTTTTTTTTTGCAACGGCAACCTTGGCATGTTCGCCGAAGTCCCCTCTGGCCTCATCCACTGAAGGGTACGCTTTCAGCACGTTGTCGAACTCAAGAAGATCGTAGATCTCATAGACGTTGGGCACCATGTTGGCCAGCTTGATGTCGCCGTCGTTGGCCCGGACATCGCGAATGTTGGAGATGAAGATTCCCCATCCGGCGGAGGAAACATAGTCCACTCCGGCCACGTCGACGACAATCCGGTACCGCCCCCGCTTGAGAAGCGAGTCGAATACCTCCTCCAGTTCCCCGGCGGTGTTGGTGTCGATCACACCATCGACCCGCAATTCCGAAATGCTGTCCTGAGTACCCTCTGATAGCGAAATATTGATATTATCCATAACCGACAATATGCCTGCATATCCCTACAATAAGAACTTCTCTTTCAAATAAACGCCCGGAACTGCCGGGCACAAGCAAAATGTTGCCCGCGCGAAGATTGATTCAGTAAAACACCAAAGGGCTTGAATCGTTGCCGAGACGAGCGGCGTCCCATCTGGCTCAGGCACAACTCGGCTGGCTGATTGTGAATACGTTACCACTCGTGCAAATCGTGACCGCTGCTTCAGAATGTGCCGGCTGAACGGTGAAAAGGGAAGGGTAACCTCATAAACGGTCGGAGGACTCCGCAGACCCGTTATCCGACGCCTTCAGATCAAGCGTGTCGGTCCCGGCGTGGCTGTCGGTTTCGTCGCCGTCGCCCCGGAAGGTGGCCCTGGCGATCACGAAGGTCATATCGTCATTCTGCTTGGCAAAACCGGCGAACTCGTCGACCTCGCTGACGATTGCACCGGTCAGGGTCGGAACATCCCCACAGACATCTACAGAGGCATGAGTAACCAGGAAATCGGCCAGGCGCTTAAGCCCGAATTGCCGGCCTTCGCGATTAGTAGCCTCGGTAATGCCGTCGGTGAAGATCATAAACATATCCCCATCGGCAATCTCGATACGCACCTGTTCTAAGCGTTCGTCGAAATCCGGCCCCAGTGTAACCGGCATTCCCAGAGCCATCCCCGCGGGATTGATCTTGCGGACATCCCGGGACCCGACCCGACATAACAGCATCGGGTTGTGACCGGCGGAGACCAGTTCAATCGCCCGGGCACCTGCGTCGTAAACGGCTAACATGACCGTGATGAACATCCCAGCGGGCATATTCTCCTTCAGGTAGCCGTTAACCCTGATGAGGGTATCCCTGGCCGAGGTGTCACCGGCGGCATTGATCTGGATGACCGTACGCAGCATCGACATCACCAGCGAGGCGGGCACACCTTTGCCTGAGACATCGGCCACCACAAGACAGTAGCGTCCAGGGCCGATTTCAAACACATCGTAGAGGTCTCCCCCCACCACCGAAGCCGCCCTGTAGAAGGCATCCAACTCCAGCCCCGCCACATTGGGAAGCCGGCGCGGCATGAGGGTCTGCTGTATCTGGGAGGCGACCTCGATTTCCTTGGCCATTTTCTCGCGGGCAACGATGTTTTTCCGGTCCTGGCTGAGGCGCGTCATCATCTCGTTGAAGGCCTTGGATATGTCAAAGAACTCCTCGGCGCCTTCTAAGGGAAGTTCCGACTCCAGGTCACCCGAAGTGAACCGACGCACACGGCGTGTGATATTGACGATCGGTCGGACGAAGTAGTTCGACAGCATATAGACGCCCACGACGCCGAAAACCAGCAGGACAATTGTGAGCAGCGCCACCTTTCGCCGCGCGCGTGACAGCGGCTCGTAAATCGGGTCGCAGGTATAGACAACATGCACCAGTCCCGCTTGCGCTCGGCCCCTCTCGACGGGCAGGATAAGATAGTTGTGCTGGTTGCCGTCCGCCGTGTATCGCTGTGGCCGGCCCATTATCGAGATATCAACCGAATCGGGCGGTTTGTAGACCTTGCGGATGTTGTGGATATCGTCGGAATGTGCCACCACCCGGCCGTTCTCGTCGGTCAGCACGACCAACTCCAGTTCCGGGTTGGCTCTCTTGTAACTGATCACCAACTCATCGAACTCAACATACGAGCGGCTTCTGAGCGTGTAACCCGAAGCCTGATCGGCAATGGTCTGAGTCAGCGAAAGCACCGTTCCGTCCAGGCGATTGTGCAGGTGCCGGGAGGTCTCATAGTCGATGTAGTAGAAGGCGCTGCCGATTATCACCGAGACAACGAAGAGAGTCCAGAACGAGAACCTGACGCGCAGCGAGAACATCCGGCGCAATAGCGGCTTGCCCGCCGCCGGACGCTCCCCGATTCTCTTAATCATGCGCAGTTCGTTGCGACCGGCTGATGAAATGTACTCGACTGAATCCATGATCTTCTGGATCATGTAGAATCCGAGTCCCCCCTTGCGGCCCGATTCCACCAGGTGAGCCAGGTCCATCTTACCGGCCGTGCTGGGGTGAAAGGAGCGGCCGAAATCGATCAGTGAGAATACGACCAGCTTCTTGTATATGACGACCCGGAGCCGGATAACCCCCTTCTCGTAGAGATAGGCGTGCCGGATTATGTTGGTGGCCGCTTCCTCGGTGGCCAGGAGCACTGCCGAAGTGTCCTTGCGGGACATGCCGGCTGCGACGCAACTCTCGCGGACCGTGCGCTGGATGCTCTGGAGGTATTTCTCCTCGGCGGAGAACTCCGCATTTATCTCTTTTACCGGACGTCGAAGCATATACCGAATAATAGCGATACAACCGGGCGGAGTCTATCAAAAAGGCGGGGTAACACCCTCTATCAGGGCAATAGTTTCAACCGGGAGCGGGCATCTCGTACAGCTTCGCGTATCTCCGGGCAGTTGGGATAAACCCGAAGAACCTTCAACCAGGCGTCAACAGCTTTCTGGTATTCCCCGTCCCGGCAGGCCTCCAGACCTTCCAGATACACCGGCCAGAGCACCAAGTCCTTTTCAATGTCATCCAGGCCAATCACCCTTGAAAGAGCGCTGTCGAGCTTCCTGATATACTCCAAAGCTACGGCATCGTCCGGGTCGCTCTTAAGCGCTCTGGAGAACCAGGTTCTGGCGCTGTCATAGTTTCTGGAGTTATAAGTCAACACTCCGCGAGTGGACAGGCGCGTCGCGTAAAGTATGTTTTCCACCCGCGTCCGCCCTGCCTGCGCCTCCACGCTGGTCGAATCAAGCTGGCAGACCCGGTTGTAAGAGGCCAGCGCCTTGAGCAGGGAACCCTCGCGCTCAGCTTTGTCGGCCAGCGCCAGCTCGAACACCTTTTCGAGCTCCCGACTTTCCCTGACCTCCTTTACCAGAGCCAGGGCCTTCTCACTGTGGGGATCGTCAGATAGAATCAGGCTCAGCAGGTCCAGCGCCATCTGGTAGTTGTGCTGTTGGTGATAGATTTCGGCGCGGGCGAGCAGTCTCCCCTCCCTATCGAGCGGGGTTCCTGGTTGTCCATCAACGGCCTGTACCGCTGAAGGCGACGCCGGCTCATGCTCCCGATCTTCCACCGTTTGGAGGCGGTTGGCGTCATAATCAGGAACCCGGGACGGTACTCTGGTCCGTGAACGAGCAAACCGCGGAATCAGATCGCGCTTCGCCGTCAGCCATGACCAGAAAGGAGCAGGGACTACCGACACGGAAATCGTGACACCGACTTTTTCGTAGAAGTCCTGCTCGGGCAGCCTGGCCAGAGCACCGTCGATTCGGCACCAGTCCCAGATCATACCCACTCCGGCAGCCGGGCGGCTGCCATCAGCACCGAGCCGACCGACCAGCGTCATGCCGTTGGGAAGACCATGTCTCAGTTCACCGCCCACACGAAGCCTGCCGGAGCCGTCTTCCGTGTTCCACACCAGGTCGGCGGCGCCGGTAAGCTCCCAGTCTCGCCCGGGCCAGAGAGGCGTAACAGCCACACCGCCTGCAAAAGTGCGGTCTGTTTTCTCGTCTGAACCTTCGAAGTTTGGATCCGAGTGGATCAGGTCACGAGCGATTGCGCCGACAGACCATTGGGGAGTGATCTCGTACATGAATCCCAGGTCCAGTCCGACCGTGGTGGCGGATTCCCGGTAATGACTCAAATGCGTGAACTTCAGGCTGGCCCCAAGCGCATATTCATCAAACAGCCTTCCATAAGACAACAGATACTGCTGCTCCGCCCTGTTGAAAACGCCCCAGGCACGGCCGCTCCGATTGAAACCGGCCTCGGCCTCAAAGCTCAGTACCGAGGCCCCGATTGAGCCTTCGCGTACCCGCTCCGGCATGAGCCCGTACACGAGGACGCCCTCAGCCTTCCTTGAAAGGAAGCGATATTCGCCTGTTATTTCAGCGTATTCTACCAGTCCCAGACCCGCCGGATTGTAGAACACGGCGGAGGGATCATCGGCCAACGCAGTAAACGCCGCCCCCATCCCCTGCGCTCGAGCCCCATGTGCGGTTGAAACCAACGTCTCAGCACCAACTCGCAAGGGGAAAACCAGGCCCGCGAAGACGACCACCAATGACAGAAGACCAGAACATTTGAAGATCATGATTTCACAGCCACGACCAGCCTCAACTCACGGCCGATCTCAATTAGCAACCTACAAGTTATCTCCCGGTGGACCACTTCACAGATGAAGCGGAACAATGTGTACGATACGACGGACCACCGTTCAGGTCTGTTGAATCACGATTACATAAACCTGCAAAACACTGCACACAGTCACAACAGCGGCATAGCAGTGTGCGGCGCTTTGACAGAGGGAATCCGCCAGTCGACAAGGGACCTGCTCCCAAGGAGATAGCATCATCCCGCGGAAAAGTCAGCTTCCCGGTCGGCATCGGGTCGGTATTTCCCATTCGGGTTGAAGCAAAGGCTGTGCCTGACACAGCCAGCGGCAGGTATTGCCTTTCTTATGTTACACGGCACCCCTGCGGGGGAATGTCACAGACCCAACAGCGAACTTACGGTAGCGCGTCCTGGTCTGCGGCCATGATATTTTCTGCGGCAGTTACGGTATTGTACATGAGCATTGCGATGGTCATCGGGCCGACACCGCCCGGCACTGGCGTAATCAGCGAGGCCTTCTCGGCACACGCCTCGAAATCCACATCCCCCACCAGACGATACCCCTTCTCAGTGGATGGGTCATCCACCCGATTCACGCCGACATCAATCACGACAGCCTGGTCCTTGATCATATCGGCGGTAATGGTCCCGGGGCGGCCGATAGCCGCGATCAGTATATCGGCCCGGCGTGTAACCTCTGCTAAGTTCCTCGTTCGCGAATGCGCCACCGTCACGGTGGCGTCGGCTGCGGAACCCTTCTGCTGCAACATGGCGGCTACTGGTTTGCCGACGATATTTGAACGTCCGACGACAACGACTTCTTTCCCGGCTGTATCGACCTCGTAATAAGCAAGCAGTTCCATAATACCCGCAGGTGTGCAGGGTCTCAACTTCGGGCGGCCCAACAGGAGCAGCCCGACACTGTGGGGATGAAAACCATCGACATCCTTCGAGGGAGAAATGGTCAGGGTGACCGAGAGCTCGTCGATGTGTC
Source organism: Candidatus Zixiibacteriota bacterium (assembly GCA_023132995.1). Taxonomy (GTDB): domain Bacteria; phylum Zixibacteria; class MSB-5A5; order GN15; family FEB-12; genus JAJRTA01. Next base: position 14,681 of record JAGLXI010000023.1, read on the forward strand.
CAGGCAGAGGCGATTGCACGAGTATGCCGTGTATTTGCGGGTTTCGATTGAGACCGGCAACGATTTCGGTAAGTTGCTCCTGGCTGATGGTGGCAGGCTTTCTTATTACCTCGCTGTAAAGGCCAAGTTTCCGGCAGGCTTTGGCTTTGCTGGTAACATAGGTTTCCGAGGCGGGATCATCTCCCACCAGCACGGCCGCCAGCCCCGGAGTCACACCGCGGTCGGCAAGATCAGCGATGCGGCCCTTGAGTTTTTTGCGGATACTCCGAGCGACCTCCTTTCCGTCAATTATGCGCGCTGTCACTCCTGCGGCTCCTGCTCGTCGCCCACGATATCGGCTGGCTTGAACGTCTCAAGGTCGAAATCGAGACGAAGCTTCTCTATACTCTCCGCACGACCACTGGCGGGGTCAACCCTGAGCAGGACACCGGACAGCTTGATATCACCGGTGGCGGTGGTGAAGCGTTTGGGCATACCGGTCAGAAAGCGCCCCAGCGACGGTCCCTTCTGCATGCCGATTATGGAATCGTGCGGGCCGGTCATACCGGCGTCGGTCAGGTATGCGGTTCCCCGGGTTGTGATCTGGTCATCCACGGTCTGAACGTGAGTATGAGATCCGATGACAGCCGACACTTTGCCGTCAAGGTAGTACAGCATGGCCTGTTTTTCCGACGTGGCCTCGGCATGAAAGTCAACAAAGATGATCTTCACCTCCGGGTCCAGGCGACCAAGCTCCCGGTCGGCGATCCGAAAGGGGCAGTCGATATCTTTCATGTAAGTACGGCCCATCAGGTTCATCACGCAGATTTTCACGTTACCGACCGTATCGACCCAGCTCCCGACCCCTGGGGCGCCGGGTGGGTAGTTGGCCGGTCGCAGCAGCTTGGGGCGTTTGTCGAAATAGTCGAGGATATCGACCCGGTCCCAGATATGGTTGCCGGAGGTCTGCATGTCGATACCGTACGCGAAGGCCTTAATCGACATTTCGGGTGTGATGCCGAAACCACCAGCGGCGTTTTCGACATTGGCCACGACGTAATCTACGCCATACTTCTGGCGCAGAGGCTTGATCATGTGAGAGCATACTTGTCTCCCAGCCTGACCACAAACGTCCGCCACGTAAAGAATGGTGAACATTGACATTGAGATAACTTTCTAAGGTGGAAATCGCCTGATGCCGGCCGCCGCCTTCCACCACTGGCAACCCGGTCGGCTGTCTGTACACAGGGATGTAGTTTAGCGAAACTCCACGCTCCCGGCAACAACTAAAGACCTGAATGCGCTCGCTACTTGGCGTATTCCGTTGAACGCGTTTCCCGAATGACCGTCACCTTGATCTGGCCGGGGAACTGCATCTCGCTTTCAATCTTGGTCGCAAGGTCGCCGGCAAGAATCGAGCTGGCCAGGTCGTCGAGTGTTTCGTGCTCAACAATGACGCGCACCTCCCGACCGGCCTGAATCGCGTACGCCTTGGAAACCCCTTTGAAACTGCTGGCCAGGTCTTCAAGCTGCTGCAAGCGCTTGATGTACGCCTCGAGCGGCTCGCGTCGGGCGCCCGGTCGTGCGCCGGAAATGGCGTCGGCCGCCTGCACCAGGACAGGATAGGGCCCCGTCATGGGGACATCGCCGTGATGCGACTCCACAGCATTAATGACAGTCTCGTTCTCCTTGAACCGGCGCAGGTAGTCCGCCCCGATCTGGGTGTGGGTGCCTTCTGTTTCGCGGTCGATGGCCTTTCCAATATCGTGCAACAGGCCGCAACGTTTAGCCAGCACAGCATCGAGTTCGAGTTCAGCCGCCATCAGCCCGCATAGCGCGGACACTTCCTTGCAATGGACCAGCACATTCTGGCCATAGGAAGTCCGGAAGCTCAGTTTACCCAGTTGCTGCATGATATCCGGATGGAGCCCGTGAATGCCCAACTCGAAACAGGCCTGTTCGCCGGCCTCGCGCACGATGACCTCCATCTCCTTACCCGACTTCTCGACCACCTCCTCGATCCGGGTCGGGTGAATGCGTCCGTCAGTGATTAGTTTTTCCAAGGCCATACGGGCGATCTCCCGCCGGACCGGGTCATATCCGGATAGTATCACGGCCTCCGGAGTATCGTCGACGATCACGTCGATCCCCGTGGCTGTCTCAAACGAGCGTATGTTCCTTCCCTCCCGGCCGATGATACGCCCTTTCATCTCATCATTGGGCAGATTGACGACAGCGACCGTGGACTCGACCGTGTGGTCGGCGGCGCAACGATAAATGGCCTGGATTATTATCTCCTTGGCCTCCTTGGTGGCCTCCAGTTCGGCTTTCTCCTTGATCTCTTTGATGAGGGCGGCTGCTTCGACTTTGGCAACGCTGACCATATTGTCCATCAGGAGCTTCTTCGCTTCCTCCGGTGTCATCTGCGCGATCTTCTGGAGTTTCTCGTTCTGATGATGAATAATTTCCCCAAGTTCGGATTCGCGCAGGGCGATTCCTTTCTCGCGCGCCCCGATCGCCTTCTCACGCCCGGTTAACTCCTTATCCCGCGAATCGAGCAGGTCGACCCGTTTCTGGAGCGAACCTTCTATCTCCTCCATCTCCTTCAGAGCGGCTTCTATCTTCCTGCGTTTCGCATCGGCGTCACGCTCGAATTCGCCTTTGAGCTTCAGCCATTCTTCCCGGGCCTCAAGAACTCCCTCCCGACGCTTTATCTTGGTTTCGTTCTCGGCCTTGGCAAGTATGCGTTCAGCTTCAGCAGCAGCGGCGGATACCTTTTCCTCGCTCGCCCGTTTGGCCAGATACTTTGCCAGCAGGAACGAAACCACCCCAACAATAACCGCAATAGCCACGAAGATTACAGTGTCATTCATGCGTGCCTCCCACGCGATCACGGCGACCGCGTGTTCAATCTATGTCAAAACAGTACAGATAGACAACATCGTGGGAAAACGGGGTATTCGCGGGAGCTGACAGAAGCGGCGAACGTCAGCTCGAAAGAGCTTGATCCAGGCGCGCCAGGATGCCCTCGGTGCGAGAATCGGCCGACTCTTGAGCTTGCTCAAGCTTTCCGGACTTCTCCAGCAACTCCGAGGCAATTGACATGGCTGCCAAAATGGCAACCCTATCCCGGCTTCCGGCCCGACTTCCTGCGGCGGTTTCCTTCATTCTCGCGTCAACGAAATCGGCGACCCTGGATATGTAGGATGGGTCGGTCACACCCGTAATGGGGTAATCCTCACCAAATATATTCACTACCACCTTGTTTTCGGCACAAGGATCAGACATCAGCATCCCAAAGAATACCAAGTATATCCCAGTTCCCTATCCTGTTTGTCATCAATAATTTACATTGGGGCGGGGGGGCTGTCAAGCTAAAACTGTTTTTTCACTTCGGCAGATTCTCAAGCTCCGCCAGTCGTCCCAAAACTCGGTCAAGCTTTGTTCTCACGGCTTCTGCTCGATCAGCCGTTTCCAGTTGAAGGGCATGGAAAGCCTTCTCGATTTTGGCTAATTGCGACTTCAACTCGGCGTTTTCCTGCTCGAAAGCATTGTTCCGGCCCTTTAACTTTTCCACCACATCGAGGAGCCGGTCGACTTTCTCCGCTACCAGGTCAAACTTGTCGCTCATACTCACTTGTCCCTTATCTCAGCCAGCAACATCTGCTTCAGGCTACCCGTTACGAGCCTCTGCTTTTCGTCAACCGCATCACCGGACAGGCTTCCGGAGGGGGATCGGTAACTGATTGATATGGCTACCGATTTCTTTCCTTTCTCAATCTGCTCACCGGCGTACAGATCAAAGATGTTAACCGATTCAGCAAGATCGCCAGCGGCCTGCCTGACGCATTCCACAATCTCGCCTGCGCTGACACGCTGATCAACGACAATAGCCAGATCCCGCGGCGCCGCCGGATATACCGGCAACGGTCTGAATTGGACCAGCGAGCCGCTCACGGCTATCAGCGGGGCAAGAACAAGTTCGGCAACCAGCACGGACTGTTTGATATCGGTTTTTCGAGCCAGGTTGCCGGGAATCCTGCCCACCCAGCCGACCGGTTGGTTGCCGGCGGTAATCCGAAATGACAACGACTCGTCAAGGAAACTAATCCGCCGAGGGGTAAACTTGAACTGTGGCCAGCGAAAGTGATCCACCAGGCACTCCAGGGCGCCGGTGAGATCATAAAAGTCCAGCGGGCGGACATTGCCCCGCCAGCCACGCGGCGTGCTGCCGGTGACGGCCAGAACCACGCGTTCCTCCTCGTGGAAATCGCTTGTATCGGCAGGTGGGAAGTAGGCCTTGCCGATCTCGAAAAGACGCAAGTCCATATTGCGGTGGGCCAGGTTATGTCCGATCACCCCCAAAGCCGTGTGTACCAGGGAATTGCGCATGATGTTCAACTCCTCGGAGACCGGATTGGTGATGCGGACCTGGGGCAGATCCGGGTTGAGCAGAGAAGCGAAACGACTGTCGGCCAGACCGTGCCCCACCATTTCGTCGAAACCTGTGCCAAGGAGAACATGCCTCATCTCGGAATTAAAATGATCCTCGTAGTGCGTGGGAGTAAACAGTGCGCCGATGTTGACCACCGAGTCTTCCACGGAGTCGAATCCCTCGATACGAACCACCTCTTCGATCAGGTCAATCTCGCGTTCGATGTCAGGGCGAAAAGTGGGGACCGTCACTTCCAGCGTCTCCGACCCACCGACGCCGAACTCGAGGTCGGTGAAAATCCGCCTCATCCGATCAGTGGAGATGTCGGTGCCCAATACTGTATTGCACCGTCGGGGCCGAAAATCTATGGTCTTCGGCTCAATCCGGCCGGGATAGCAGTCAACCACTGTGCTGAGAACCTCTCCCCCGCATACCCTGCAAAAGAGATCGGCGGCGCGATCGATGGCGTACTCGATCCCATTGGGGTCGGCTCCCTTTTCAAACCGGGATGACGACTCGCTAACAATCCCCAGCTCCTTTCGGCTCTTGCGGATTATGGAGGCGTCAAAGAAGGCCGCTTCCAGCAGCACGTTGGTGGTGTTATCTTCCACCTCAGAATCCATACCGCCCATGACTCCGGCGGCGGCCACACCGGTGATGCCGTTGGTTATCAACAGAACATTCTCGGTCAGTTCGTGCTCGCTGCCGTCCAGGGTTACGAATTTTTCTTTGTCCCGCGCCCGCCTTACCACCACCCGGTCGGAGCCGAAACGATCCAAGTCAAAGGCGTGCAGCGGGTGGCCGCATTCAAGCATGACCAGGTTTGTGATATCGACCACATTTGAGATCGGCCTGATACCGGCCGTCCACAGCTTTTTCCTGATCCACCACGGCGAAGGAGCTACTTTTACGTTCCTGATCACGCGCGCCGCATATCGCGGGCAGGCGAGAGGATCGTCAATCGAAACACTGATAAAATCCGACGCCGATTCGGCAGATTCGGACAAGTCCACTGTCGGTCTTGTCACCTTGAGGGACGCTAACGCGGCCAGATCCCTGGCGATGCCGATAGCCGACATCGAATCGGGCCGGTTGGGAGTCAACTCAAAAGTGAGCATGTAATCATCGAAGTCAAGATACTCCACCAGGGATTTGCCAGCGGGCGCATCCGGGTCCAGCACCAGGATGCCGGAATGGTCATCGGAGAGGCCGAGTTCGCGTTCCGAGCAGATCATCCCATACGATACGACCCCTCGAATTTTCGCTTTCGTGATCTTGATATCCCCAGCAAGTGTGGCACCAATCGTTGCCAGGGGAACCTTCTGCCCCACCGCCACGTTGGGAGCGCCGCATATCACGTCAAGACGCTCGGAGCCGGTGTCGACGACTGCCCGCTGTATCTTGTCGGCGCCGGGCACAGGGTGGAGTTCGCTCACCTCGGCTACAAGCACTCGATCCATGTATCGCGCAGTGGATTCAATGTGCTCGCAGGCGGTACCGCAGAGGGTCAGGCGGTCACCCATTTCCTCGGGCGACCAATCAAGACCGGTCAGCTCCCGCAGCCAGTTGTAGGATATCTTCATGGTTAAATGAACTGCCTCAGGAAGCGAACATCGTTGTTGAAAAAGAGCCGGATATCATCGATCCTGTACTTGAGCATAGCGGGACGTTCGACGCCGACCCCGAAAGCGTAGCCGGTGTACTTCTCCGGATCGTGCCCGGCCTTCTCCAGTACGGCCGGGTCAATCATCCCGCAGCCGAGAATCTCCAGCCAGCCGGTATGCTGGCAGACCCGACAGCCTTTTCCCCTACAGAGAAAACACTGGATATCAACCTCGGCCGACGGTTCCGTGAATGGAAAATACGAAGGCCGGAACTTCAGCTTCAGGCCCTCTCCGAAAAAGGCCTTGCAGAAAGCAACCAGGGCTCCTTTCATATCAGCCATCGAGACGTCCTCGTCCACCAGAAAGCCGTCCACCTGATGAAAGGAGACGTGCGCCCGGGTCGAAATGGCCTCGTTGCGGAAACACTTGCCGGGCGTGATGATCTTCATCGGTGGCTTTCTCTTTTCCAACTCCCGCGACTGAACCGGAGTGGTATGAGTGCGAAGCAGCCGTCCCCCTTCGACAAAGAAGGTGTCCTGCATGTCGCGAGCGGGGTGATCCGGCGGGAAATTGAGAGCCTCAAAATTGTAGTAGTCCGTCTCGACATCCGGGCCGCGAGCAATCTCAAAGCCCATGCCGTAGAATATCCGGCAGATTTCGTCGATCGTCTGACTGACGATATGCGCCGCCCCGAGCCGCTGTCCGGTGCCGGGCAGAGTGGGATCGATAAGTGTGTGACTGGCCGGGCTGGCAAACCTTCCGGCGGCCTGCTTGAACTCTTCTTCCAGTTGCCGGCGACACTGATTAGCCTGGCCGCCCACATGGCGGCGTTCGTCGACGGGAAGGTCCTTCAGCCCTTTCAGAACGGCCGTCAGCAGCCCCTTGCGCCCCAGGTAGAGCACCTGTAATTCTTTAAGCGAAGCGAGCGAATCGGTCTTTCCGATCCGCTCCAGGGCTTCCCGCTTCAGCCGGGCTACTTCATCCGGAAGTGACATGGCAGGCGCACTTCGGGATCAGGCGTCAGCGGCAATTTTGGCCAAGTTGGTGAAAGTCGCCATGTCGCGGGCGGCGATATCCGCCAGCGCCTTACGATCCAGATTCACTCCGGCTTTCTTGAGACCCGCTATAAAGTTCGAGTAATTGGTGTCACACATCCTGGCCGCGGCCGAAATGCGGGTAATCCACAACGACCGGAAAATGCGCTTCTTGGCGCGACGATCACGGTAGGCATAACTCATTCCCTTGTTTACCGTCTCCAGGGCGGTACGGTACAGACGGCTACGGGCGCCATAGTTTCCGCGCGCTCTCTTGAGTACCTTCTTATGACGACGATGAGCAGCTACATTATTCGTGGTACGTGGCATCTTTCTCTCCTGTCATGTCCCGGAGGTGAATCCGGTTCAGTACGGTATCAATGCTTCGACCCGGCGACGATCGGCCTTAGAGACCAGGCCGGGTTTGCGCAACTGGCGTTTTCTCTTAGGACTCATTTTCGTAAGGATATGAGTCTTGTACGCCTTGTACCTTTTGATCTTACCGGAGGCCGTCTTCTTGAATCGCTTGGCGGCCCCTCGTTGTGTCTTCATCTTGGGCATTTATGTCTTCTTTCTATTGGGCAGGCTCAGTTATCCGGTCCGGAGCCGGCAGACTCAGCTTCGGTTTTAGTCTCGGCTTCAGTTGCAACCTGATCCGGGGCGACCTGCTCTGGTTTCTCTTCCTGGCGCTCGTCTTTGCGTGAATCCGACTCCTCGTCGTCTCGGACCTGCTTCAGCATTTTCAGCACTTCGGGTCTGGGACCGAGAATCATGCTCATGTGCCTGCCCTCGCGTTTAGCCGGCACATCGACAATGGCTATGTCGGCCATGTCTTCGGCTACCCGATCCAGAAGCCTCTTCCCGCGATCCGTATAAGCAAGTTCGCGCCCGCGAAACATGACGAAGGCTCTCACTTTGCTGCCTGCCTTCAGGAACTCCCTAACATGCTTGCTCTTGAACTGGTAATCATGTTCATCCGTCTTGGGCCGAAAGCGCATCTCCTTTAGCTGCACGCTGTGTTGCCGCTTCTTGGCGAGCCTGTCCTTTTTGGACAACTCGTACTTATACTTGCCGTAGTCAAGAATACGGCAGACGGGCGGACGACTGTTGGGTGACACCTCCACCAGGTCAAGGTCTACGTCGTGAGCGCGGTCGAGGGCTTCCTTAATCGGCACGATACCGATCTGTTCGCCATCGGGACCAATCAGCCTGACCGGGGTCACCCTTATCCGGGCATTTACCCGCAATTCCTGCTTGGCTATGAACTCCTCCTGCTATGGTTATCCGAGGTTGTCATCGAATCCTTTACTATCGATCTCGGCCTTCAGCGACGCCAGCGCGTCATCAACCGACTTGACGCCAACATCTCCAACGCCGTGTTTTCTAACGGCCACCGTCTTCGCCTCAACTTCCCTTGTGCCCACCACAAACATGTAGGGCACTTTCAGAAGTTCGGCATCACGTATTTTGGCACCGATCTTTTCCGAGCGAAGGTCACATTGCGCTCGAATCAACTCGCCTTTCAGACGGTCAGCAACTTCCCGTGCATACTCGTTGGCTGAATCGGTTACCGGCAACACCTTCACCTGAACCGGCGCCAACCACAGCGGGAAGTTTCCGGCATAGTGTTCGATCAACACGCCGAAAAACCTCTCTATCGAACCCAGCAGCGCCCGATGAATCATAAATGGGCGCTTAGGCTGACCGTCCGTGGCAATATAATGCAGGTCAAACCGTTCCGGCAAGGAAAAATCGAACTGGATAGTCGAGCACTGCCAGCTACGGTTTAACGCGTCTTTGATATGAATGTCGATTTTCGGACCGTAAAACGCGCCGCCCCCCTCGTCCACTTCATAGCCCAGACCTGCTCTTTCGAGCACGGCCCGCAGGCCCCTCTCAGCCCGGTTCCAGTCGGACGGATCGCCGATAGCCTTCTCCGGCATGGTGGACAGGAATATCTCATACTCCTTGAAACCGAATGAGCGCAGGAGATGAAGACAGAAGTCCATCAGCCAAACCAGTTCATCCTCCATGCCCTCCTGGGTAACGAAATGGTGAGCGTCGTCCTGGGTGAACCCGCGCACGCGCATGAGGCCGTGCAGGACGTCTCCCCGCTCGAACCGATAGACAGTACCCAGCTCCGCCCAGCGCAGGGGATAGTCCCGATATGACCAGAGACGGGATTTGTACATCGCGATATGGAAGGGGCAGTTCATCGGCCGCAACTGGAACCGGCGGCCTTCGATCTCCATCGGCGGGTACATGTCCTCGGCATAGAAATCGGTGTGCCCGCTTTGCTTCCACAGATCGAGATTGGCCACGTGGGGCGAGAAGACCAACTGGTATCCATACTTGAGATGCTCTTGGCGCCAGAAGTTCTCGATTTCGTTGCGCAC
>JAGLXI010000230.1 GCA_023132995.1 Candidatus Zixiibacteriota bacterium
GCATCTTGCCGCCCCACTCCTTGTTGGAAGCGTTGAGGAAGTCCTTGCCGTAGCCGGTGGAGCCGCGGAAATTAATTTGCATACAGGCATAGCCGCGGTTGGCCAGCCACTGAGCCTCGCCGTTGTATCCCCAGGCGTCACGATACCAAGGGCCGCCATGTACGTTGAGCACCATCGGCAGGTTCTCTCTTCTCTTGCCGAGAGGATAGGTGATGTAGCCGTGAATCGTCAACCCATCTCGTGACTCAAACGAAATCGGTTCCATGCGGGCCAGGGTGTAGTTGTTCAGAGCCGGACGATGTACGAATAGAAAGGTCGCCTTTCTGGTGTTCCTATCGTACGAGTAGTATGGGATCGGCCCGTCATCGGCGTCAAATCCGATCAGCCAGGTGTCGTCGGCGTCATCGCGGCTGGAAATGAAGACATCGCCATGATGCAGCTTTCTGATCGCCTCGTAATCGGCTCGGATGGCCTCGTCCAGAATGACCACTTCCTGCCGCTCCTTCGTGAATGTGACCGCCTCAATTTCATACGTGTCGGGATTTTGAACCACACCGCTGACATCATACTTGGGGTCCTCGGCCAGCACTTCGATTTTCCGGTCGGCGATATTCATTTTCACCAGGCGCCCGGCGTTGATGTCGCGCGAATCGATGAGATAGACCGACTTGCCGTCCTTTGTGAAACCCATGGGGCCGCTGATCATGGCGTCGTCCGGACCCCAGGTGATCAGCTTCTCGAACTTGCCTTTTCCGGTTTTTCTGATCAGGAAGTCATATCCACCCTCGTCAGTTGCGGCAAGGCAACCACGGACCTTGAATTCGGCATCGGTCACCCAGCCGAGATAGTTGCCCGGGTTTTCGGCGACTTTGGTAAGCTCACCGGTGTTGAGTTCAAGGTGATAGACATCGTGCACGCGCGGGTTGTCCTTGTTCATCGCGATCAGCAGTTCGTTGGGGAAATGCTTGTTGCGGTCAACGATCTGCACCTGCACTCCCTCGAACGGCGTCAGACAACTGAACAGAAGGCTCTCGATATCGACCGAATACAGCCGCCAGTTCTCGTCGCCGCCTTCGTCCTGAAGGTACATGATATGCCTGCCGTCGGCGGCCCAGAAGTATCTTCTGATTCCGCGCAGGGTGTCTTCGGTAACGGGCCTGGCGTCATCCTTGCCGATAGTGCCGACCCAGACGTTCATGACGCCGTCGACCGGTGCGCGATAGGACATCATCGTTCCGTCGGGGGACAGTCTGGGACTGACCTTCTCCGGATTGCCGAATACCACCTCGCGCGGGATCAGTTCCGGCTCTTGCATGGAAACCTGCGTTCCGCACGAGGCCAGGATCAGCCAGCCGGCCAGAAGGCACAGGGTTCCCGCAGTAAGCGTTCTGAGACTCATCATTCTCACACAGCTCCTCTTGGTAAATTGGGTTAGATATTTCACCATTTATACTGCTACGGGCCACGAGGCGCAATGTTTCACGACCGCCGCGGCAAATAATTCTACACCACCATCTTCCCCATGAAATCCCGGGCGCTCATGCCTTCACACGCAAATATAGTGTCGCGGAGTTCCGTCTGCCGCGCGGGCGGAAGCAGGCCATCGGAGAGGGCGTTGAACTTGGCCTCGAGGTCCTCCATCGTCATCGGCTCGCGCGGGTCGCCCTTGGGATATTCAAGGTACTCGGAGTACTCTTTACCGTCGGTGGTTCTGACGACGACCCTCGACGGCTGCTTGGCGGGGAACATCGCCTCGAACTCCTGGGATGCCTCACCCTTGATCTTGTCGATCACCGACCAGATGCGCTCGTCTTTGAGCTTTTCATCGGAGAACGAGTTGGTGGTGACTTCGTGATCGACCAGCGCGGCGGCAACACAGTACGGCAGCGAATGGTCAGCCGTCTCACGCGACTCCGGGCGGTACTTGTGCGGGTCAAAGAGAATGTCGCAGGCGCGGGCGATAGTGGTGACGGTCACGCTCTCGATCCTGTCGTGGGGGATGTTGTTTCCTTTGACGACTTTCAGCGTGGCCGAAAGGTGGGTGTGCGTCAGCGCCTCGGTGGGGAACGCCTTCATGCTGCACTCGAGGATCTTGAATGACTCCCCCAACCCACCAAGCAGTTTATCGTGATTCCAGCCCGGCCCGAACACGTCCATTAAGCCTTCCTTGCCTTCAAACACGGCCTCGGTGCCGGAGTAACCCTTCTGCGCCATGAGCGCTGCGAAGACGCCACTCTGTACGGCCATCGGGTCGACGGTGTTTTTCATCATGGTCAGTTTCCCGGCGGTGGGGCAGCCGATAGTGTGGTTGTGCGAGCCGTTGATGCCGATGGCGTTGACCATTTGGTCGACCGACAGGCCTAACAGCTTCCCGGCCACGATGGGCGAGACAAACTGTGTCAGGGTCGCGTGGTGCCACTTGCGTTCGCGGACGCCGGGCACGGCAAACTCGCACAGCCGTTGCTCGAACTCGTAGGCCAGGACAATAGCGACAATCACATCGCGCATGGACGCGCCTACAAGCTCCCCAACCGATAGCGCCGCCGGGATCAGGTCCGACGGATGCGACGGGTCTTCTTTCCAGTAGATGTCGTTGAAATCGAGGGCGCGGACCATGAGCGAGTTGACCAGCGTGGCGTTGACGGCCGGCATTTTGTCGCCAAAGGCAAGCAACGTGGCCTCTTCTTTGCCGCCTATGCCGGTGTAGATATCCCGGAGGATGTTGACATCTCTTGTGTGATAACCTCCGTATGCGCAGCCGACTGAGTCATAGAGGTAGCGCTTGACTTCGCCTACGACGTTGTCGGGAAGGTCTTCGTACTTTAGCTTGAGTGCGAACTCAGCTATCTGTCTTGCGATCGATTTTTCCATGTTTATTTGTCCTGGCCTATGTTAGGAGGTTGCATGCCGTATCTTATGAACCACTTGGCTAGCTCTTCTCCGTAAAGGATATGAACAGGCTTCCCCTCTTTCACCGCTAACTTATCAAGGTCTTGTCCAAACTCATCGCTAATGCTCGTTGCGGTAGACACTATGAGGCCAACGGCAACATCTTCGTCTTTCCGAAATGCCCTTTCGATATCTCTTATCGCATCCTTATCATCCATTCTGCCCTCGAAGGATTTGACTTGGATAGCGCATTTCTCCAGTCTCGGAAGGAAGGGAAGACCTGAGTCATACTCAAAGATGATGTCGGCACCGAAATCTGCTCTCCCCTGTTTTCGCTCTATGTGTGATTGTCCGGGGATGTTCTTCAGCGTATTTGCTACTAGTTCCTCAAGTTTCTTCTCTGGATTGTGCATATGAATCTCTGACGACACACGTTGCAGAATTGGCGTCAGCTTTTCGATGAGTTGTTGGAACCTGCTTTCAACAGTTGCCAACTGCCCCGTAAGCTCACCCCTCGCAAGTTTCGTCAGCAAGTCTGCGAATTCCTGTCTTAAGTAGATTCTCCACCAGGCTCTCTGTAGCTTGAATCTTCTTGATAGGGAAGGGTGGATGTCCTTGTCATTCCTGTCAAACTCTTTGACACTATCATTGTCAACCGGAATAGCATGATTATAATCATCTCCCCATTTGTTCCACTCGTACGTTCCATTGACCTTTGCAACCGTACACCGGCCCCATTCTGGCATGTTGATGTAGACAAGATAATCCCCTGCCTTCACATCCAGGAGGAAGCTCGCATGTTTCCAGCATTCTTCCTCATCCTTGGTCCTGCCCTCCTTGGTTCTTAGCTGTTGTAGATTGCCGGTGTCTATGTAGCTCCAGCCAAACCTTGCAAATCCGTCCTCTTTCATTCTATCATAAACCCTCTTGCTTTCCTCGGGCTCTGTCTTCAACGCGTAGATTTGATAGTCCTCTGACGGTGTCATGTCTTCCTCCAAGCTTATAGATTTTGTTTTACCCATGCTTCCAGCCCGCCAGTGACGATCAACTCCTGTGCTGCGGCGCCGAGGGGACTGAGCCGGTATTGCTTGCCGTCGGCGGTGAGGGTGGCTTTCGCAAAATCGACGGTGGCTTCAATATGAGTAGCCACGGTCAGCTTTTCAGTCCCAAACTTCGCCTTGAGGTCGCGCACAAGGACAGGTGCTTCGATGGCCAAGAACCCGTTGTTAATGGCGTTCCGTTTGTACGTTTCACTGAACGATCCGGCCAGCACGAGGCGGACGCCGCGATACTTCAGCGCCGTGGCCGCTTGCTCGCGCGAGGAGCCGGCGCCAAAATTGAACCCGCCGACAAGAATGTCGCCCTCTTTGACGAGCTTGCCGAATTCCGGGTCGTAATTTTCCATCACCACTGAAGCCTGCTGCTCAGGCGTGAAGTCATCAATGTAGGTGTACTTGCCGGGGTAGATGCCGTCCGTGTTCAGGTTGTCGAAATGGCAGAAGATCAAGTCGCCGGTGATTTCTGATGGGAAGCCGTCGATGATCGCCACGTCGGCAGCCCCAGCCGGGCTGTCATTGACGCGAATGTCGGCCGCCGGTTGCGTCTGTTCGAACTCCCACGGCATGTCGATATAGCCAGAGATCGCTGACGCTGCCACGACCGCAGGAGACGCCAGGTACGCCTGGGCGGTTTTTGCGCCCATGCGGCCCTTGAAGTTGCGATTTGTGGCCGAGATGCCGACCTCACCATCCTCGAGCAATCCTTTGCCCAGACCGATACAGGGACCGCATCCGGGCGGGAGTGGTTCGGCACCGGAATCGAGAAGCGCCTGCCAGTCGCCGCGCCGTTCGCTTTCGGCCTGAACTTCGCTTGAAGCGGCGGCGATGTAGAACTCGACATCATCGGCGATCTTCTTGCCGCGTACGACCTCTGCAGCCTGGGCCAGGTCCTCGACCCTGCTATTCACGCAGGACACTAAGTATGCTTTCTGGATGCTCAGTTTCCGCTTGCGCATTTCAGAAACCGGCGTCATCACTTTGACATGGTCGGGGCCGGCCACGTGCGGCGTCACCGTGGCCAGATCGAGAGTCAGCTCCCGAGCATAGAAAGCGCCCTCGTCCGGTGAGAGCAAGCTCTGCTTGAGATCAGCCAGGCGTTTCCCGTTCAGGCGGGGATGACGGCCGGTGGCGTCAGCATCTGACGGAACCCCTGCGGGGCCTCGCTTCTCCACAAACGCGATCCGCTGTTTCAACCACTCTACCGTGGTCTCATCCACCGGAAAAACACCGGCCAGAGCGCCCCACTCGGTAGTCATGTTAGCGATTGTCAGCCGGTCGTCGATAGTAAGCGCCGCCACGCCCTCTCCAGTGAATTCAACGGCGTGGTTGAGCACTTCGTCGCTATTGAAGAACCCGCACAGCATCAGTATGACATCTTTGCCCGTCACGCCCGGCCTGAGGCGGCCGCGCAGTTCACATCGCGCTACCGGCGGCACCTGCCACCATGTACGGCCGGTGGCCCAGATGGCTGCCGCATCGGTGCGCACTACCGGCGTGCCGAGGCAGCCCAGCCCGCCGTACATGTTGGAGTGACTGTCGGAGGCTACCACCATTGTCTGCGGCCAGGCGTAGCCTTCTTCGCACATGATCTGATGCCCGATGCCGCGCCCGGCGGCGTAGAAATCCACCCCCATCGTCTCTGCAAAGGCGGCGATCTTCCGGTACTTGGCCAAGTTGGTTTCGCTCTTATCCTGGACATTGTGATCCAGCGCAAAAACCACCTGGCGAGGGTTGGCGATCTGTGCCGCTCCTATGCCGCCAAACTTGGGAATCACGGCGCCGGTATTGTCATGGGTCATGACGTGGGCGGGACGGACCGACAGATAGTCGCCGCTGCGAACGATGTGTTCGTTCTCGAGCCCCACCGCAAACCGTTGGGCGATTTTCTCCACCAGATTCTGACCTTCTGTACTCACTGACACCTCAGCGTTTCCTTTAGTTTCCCGGCTGTCTCGATGCCCCCCCTTCCGTCGGCGGAAATTGGGCCAGGGGACGCGCCGCCGCGTGCCTTACTTTACCAGTTCGAAGTCGATGAAGTCGGCATGGTGGAAGATAATAGACTCCGGCAGCCGCTTTTCACCCGCCCCTTCCTTGGAATGCGTCGCAATAACGTGCATGATCTGTGACGGCAGATCGTGCTTGAAGGCGAGACCGACACCGCTGAACGGATGGCGGATATGTTTACCGTAGTCGGATTTGACCGGTTTGCCATCGACAATCTCGAACTCCAGCAGCTTGCCGACGTCGGCCAGCAGAGAACCAGCAATGAGATAGTCGCGATTGACCGGCGTTTTGCCGGCGCCGTGCACTTCGTCAAGTACCTTATCGCACGCCATACACATCCGGCACACCGCCCGGACGTGATCGATGAACGTGATCTTGACGTTTTCGGCAAGAAGCGTAAAGGGGATGCTGCGCAGGAGTTCTTCCGTCCAGCCACGGAACTCGATGGCATCCTGCCAGCAGGCGATCACCTTGTTCTGGAGGCCAGCGTCTTTCATATCCCTTATCTCGGGGAGCAGTCTCAGGACTAATTCTCTCATTTCAGCCTCACAGTCATATTTGCGTTCAGTCAGCCAAACCCCGCTCAAGGCGGCATGGCTGGGGTCGTCGACAATTCAAAAAGACCCGTTCTATAAGAAGGGTTGCGCAAGATATCGAAGGTCCTGCAGGAAATCAATCCTTTTCGGGTTTGCCGACCGGGCGAGCCCATAACCGGACAGGGTGACAAGTTTGCTCCACAGATAACTCCCGGGTTGGTGCGAACGATCGATCTGACCGAAGGCAGCCGCATGATCGTTACACACATAGAGAGAAACGCTCGTCTTACTTGTTTGGCCTTGCCAATGCTGCGTTTCCTGCTATATTGGCGGGGCCTGAAACTTATATGTTGGTTGGAGATGGTTGGACGATTTGCGCTATCACTGGGATTGGCTGGGTGCCTTACTGCCATCTGCGCTACCGGTATTGCCGCCCAGCCGGGGCCGCAGTCTGATTCTGCCATCTCCGCGAAATTCAACATACCCTCCACCGCCCTGGCCGCTGCGCCGACGATCAGTTGCCAGATCCACCGCAACGGTCGCCTGTGGACCACGATCAACAATAACGGGATCGTCGGCAACGTCTTCGGGTTTGAGCTTCCCGAGTTGCGCAAGACGGCGCCGTCGTTCTATTATCCAGGGTACAGTCGCATCCAGCACGGCTTTCACGCCGGCCTCTGGGTGGGTGGAGTAGTCGGCCGTGACACACTGGTCTCCACGACCATCGACGAGTTGTACAACATGGAGTTCTGGCCGGACGAGTATCCGTTCGGAGAGTTTGAAGTACGCACGGACGGCTCTTCTTCATCTTTGGTTAATCTGCAGACCGTTGGCGAAGTCGAGTTCCAGGCCATCTACGCGGACACTTTTGAGCAGCAGGCTTTTGTTCCCTACAACACCTACGACAATCGTAAACACCAGTCACTGAACATCTCCGTGGTACAGACCAGCTACTCGTGGACCTACGAGTACGCCCAGGACTTCGTGATCATCGACTACATTATCAGGAATATCGGTGAGGACACCATAAGGTCGGCTTGGGCCGGCATCTACTATAACGGCTGTGTTCAGCATCGGGGGGAACTGCCATATCCCCAGGCGGACGACCTGGAAGGTTACATCTACTCCGCTCCCTACGAGTTCGAGGAGTTGGGCGACGAACTGATGCAGATCAACTACATCGTGGACAAGGACGGTTACGCGGGCTGGATGGGCTGGGATTTCGTGCGCTCACCACATGCCTTCGGCATTGCGCCGCTGAAAGTCCCCCGGACTGCCTTCACCAACAACTTCAACTGGTGGATCAGCCAGCGCGGAGCGTGGAACAACTGGGCTCCCCGGATGGAGGGCAGCGCCGTTTACCCGTTCCGCTACTTCTACGGCGGATTTGGAGCCCCCCTCAGCGACAAGAACCGGTACTATCTGATGTCCAAGCCGGAGATCGACTACAGCGGGTTTGAGGCTTATATCGATCACACCGATGACGGCTGGCTGCCACGTCACAGCAGCGGCTCCAGAATCGCCCGGGGACACCAGGTGAAGTTTGTCACTTCGTGGGGGCCTTTCAACCTGCCACCCTCGAGGGCCGAGACGCTGGCGGTGGTAATGGCGATCGGCAAGGATGCCCATACCAATCCGGATGCCTACCGGCAGTGGTTCAGCCCCCGCCACCCGGCGGAGTTCCTGGACTACCTCAACTTCGGTGATCTAATCTCCAACGTCCGCTGGGCCAAAATGATTTACGACAATCCGGGCGTCGATACCGACGGCGACGGTGACTCCGGCAAATGGTTCATGCACTACGATCCGGCCACGATGGAAACACTGAAAGTGTTCTACGAGGGGGACGGCGTACCGGACCTGCAGGGCGCATCCCCCCCGCCACCCCCGCCGGTAAGGATTATCCCCGAGGAGGGTCGCCTGACTCTTCGCTGGAACGGGCATAAAACCGAGAACTATATCGATCCCATGACGTTCGCCAAGGATTTTGAGGGTTACCGGGTTTACCTGGCGCGGTCCGCATTGGAGCAGGAGGCGGTCCTGCTGGCCTCGTACGATCTGGAGGATTATAACCGCTACATCTGGAACGACAAGCGCCGGCGCTACGAGTTGACTGAAGTCCCCTTTACGCTGGATTCCCTGCGTAAGCTGTATGGTGACTCGTTTAGTCCGCTCGACTACTCTCACAGCAACCCGCTTTACTTCAACAACGCCGTTTACTATTTCCAGACCCTTGACTACAACGCCTCGGATTTCCTGGATCCCGGCGGAATCCACAAGCGGTATCCCGACGCCGAACGGGACACATCCGATGTCGATGAAGAGGGCTATGTTCGCTACTACGAGTGGGAATACGTAATCGAAAACCTGCTGCCGACCATACCCTACTACGTATCAGTGACGGCCTTCGATTATGGCCACCCGGGCAAAGGCTTAGCTCCGCTGGAGTCATCGATTGAGGGCGGCATGGTTGAGGTGATGGCCGTCAGGCATGGCGATCAGGTGCTTCAGGACGGTAAGCTCAACGTCTACTGCTACCCCAATCCCTACCGTGTCGACGACGGCTACTACGCCCGCGGCTTTGAGAATCGCCTCGATGAAACCGGGCCGGAGCGCGCCCGCTCAATCTACTTTGCCAATCTTCCCGACCGGTGCACGATTTCCATCTATTCTCTCGATGGTGATCTCGTGCGAAAATTCGAGCACGATGAACCGGCCGGGAGTGGGACAGCCTCGGTGCACCGATGGAACGTGATCACCCGCAATACTGAAGCAGTCGTGACCGGTCTTTACTACTGGGTGGTCGAATCAGCGTACGGCAGCCAAATCGGCAAGCTGGTAATTCTCAAGTAGAGAATTGTCACCACGGCCCCCACCTCACCAAGGTTGTGAAAACGCCCGCAGATGCTATATTGTAGCCGCAGTTGGAGCAACTTGGATGTTTAGACGGTTGTTTGAGATAGTCGATCAGTCGCGGTGGCTTGTCCTCGCTATTGCGGCCCTTCAGTTGGGGGTGCCTTCGGCGTCGGTTCATGCCGACCGGATTTCGCCGAACGCTCAACCCGGGGCCAAGTCTGACTTCCAGTTCACGTCCAAGTCCGCCGCCGATCCGTACCTGGACTACAGGATTCATGACAACGGTTACCTCTGGACGACCGTCAACAACAACGGCATCATCGGCAATATCTTCGGATTCGAGCTTCCCGGAGAGAGAAAGCAGGCACCCTCATTCTACCATCCCACGTACAGCCGCATCCAGCACGGCTATTATGCCGGCCTATGGGTGGGTGGAGTCGTGCGCGGAGACACGCTGGTTACGGTGGCAATGGATGTTGAATGGAACTACTGGGAGTATCGGTGGCCCATGGAGTTCTGGCCGGACAGTTATCCTTTCGGCGCCATCGAGGTGAGATCGATCAATCCTCTATCCCCGTACTACCACCCGCAGGCCAAGGCAGAGCAGGAGTTCATCGCCGTCTACACTGACACCGCCGAGAGGCAGAACTGGGTACCATACAACATCTATGATTCGCGGCCCCACAAACCGATGAATATCAAGGTGACCCAGACCAGCTACTCCTGGTCGTACAAGTATGCCCGTGACTTTCTCCTGGTTGACTACATCGTACATAATCTCGGCGTGGATACGATCTACGACGCCTGGATCGGCATCTATTATGTCGGCTGCGTCCATCATCGGGGCGAGCAGCCGTACGCGCCCTCGGACGACCTTGAAGGGTACATCTATTCAGTGCCGCACGAGTACGAGGAGTGCGGCAACGAGGCGATATGTGCCGCCTATATCGTGGACAATGACGGGTGGTCATGGTCATTCTCGTGGGACTTCGTAAAAACCACCAACGCCTTCGCCATTGCCCCCCTGCGGCTGCCGAAGGGAGCTTACCTCAACAACTTCAACTGGTGGGACAACCACTTCACCACTTATTTCAACTGGGGGCCGAGGCAGGCCTCAACCCCGGGATACTCGATGCGATATTTCTCCGGCGGTCTCGGGGATCCCTTAAGCGATCGGGACAAGTACTACCTCATGTCCCGGCCGGAAGTTGATTACTCCGGCTACGAGGCCGCCGTTGACCACACCGGCGATGGATGGCTGCCGCCGCACGAATACGGTGGGGTCATTGCCAGGGGGCACCTCCCGGAGTTCGTAACTTCCTTCGGCCCCTTCACCATCCTGCCGGGAAGAGACGCTGCCTTCACGGTAGTGATGGCGATCGGGGAGAAGGTCCACTATGACCGGATGGCGTATCGGAATATCTTCGACACCCTCAACCCGGGGCCTTTCCTGGCGCAACTGGATTTCGACGACCTGATCACCAATATCCGCTGGGCCAACCTGATCTACGATAATCCCGGAATCGACACCGACGGCGACGGCGATTCGGGAAAGTGGTTCATGAGGTATGAGCCGGAAACGGGAGAGAGCCTCAAGGTTTACTGCAACGGTGACGGCGTGCCTGATTTCCGCGGGGCGACATCACCACCACCTCCTGTAATGCGTGTGACTACCGAAGACGGCAGGATCATCGTGCGCTGGAACGGCCGCGCCACGGAGAATTACTTTGACCCGCTCAGTTATTCGCGCGACTTCGAGGGCTACCGCGTGTACATCGCCCGCTCCGAACGGCCACAGGAGTCGGTTCTCCTGGCATCCTACGATCAGGAGAACTTCAACCGCTATTCCTGGGATACGAGACGGAGGCGCTACGTGCTTCAAGACCTTCCGTACACGCTTGACTCGTTGCGTACCCTCTATGGCGAGGATTTCCAGCCGCTGGAGTATATATACTCCCACCCGTTTTATGTCGGGGACAACTCCTATTACTTCGAGAAAGTGGATTACAATATATCCGATCTGGATGACCCGGCCGGCATCCACAAACTCTATCCGGACGCTCTTCTCGATACCAGCGATGTCGACGAAGAAGGCCGGATGCGCTATTACGAGTACGAGTACATAATCGAGAACCTGCTTATGACAGTGCCGTATTTCGTCTCAGTGACCGCCTTCGATTTCGGTCACCCGCCGAAATCGCTGGACCCTCTCGAATCGCTGCCGATTGAGAACATGGTGGAAGTGATGGCCGTCAAACAGGGTCCGGCGATTCTCGAGAACGGTAAGCTCAACGTATATTGCTACCCCAACCCGTACCGTATCGACGACGCATACATAGCCAGGGGATTTGAAAACCGGGACGACGCGACCTCGGTGGAACGGGCTCGCGGGATCTACTTCGCCAACCTGCCCAATAAGTGTACTATCTCCATCCTCTCCCTGGACGGCGACCTTGTCCGCGAGCTGGAACACAACGAATCTGAAGGGAGTGGAACCGCCTCGGTTCACCACTGGAACATGATCACTCGCAACACCCAGGCCATCGTCACCGGTTTGTACTACTGGGTGGTGGAATCGGAATACGGCAATCAGATCGGCAAATTGGTGATTCTCAAGTAAGTACCGACCGGCGTCGGTCCCTGCGGCTGGCGTTCCGGACAGCGTGAATCTCTGATCCCGGTAACAACAACCTGCGACAAGCGAGACAGGAAAGACGCTCCCACCACCCGCATCGGCCGACGTACATATTCAACTGCAACCTATCGACCTGTCACACCGTCTAATAGACAATGCCACACAGAGCATCATGTTCGCAAGAGCGTTGTCGCTCTTCAAGGAGACGCATGAAGAGAGTCACAATAACATTTTGTCTGCTGGTGTTGTGCGTCCCGCATCTTTTCGGCGGCGTCATTACCGGCAGTGTCAGCGATCGTAAGACCGGCCGGCCGGTGCCGTATGCAACCGTCAGAGTTGAAGGAACGGGCCGTTCGATGTTGGCCAACGAACACGGCCTCTACCGACTGCGGTTGGATCCAGGTCGGTGGCAACTGAGATTCAGTCACGTGGCCTACTACTCCGAACGCATTGATCTTCTCTCAGGCGATACGGCCATGACGCTGGACGTGGCTCTTCAGCCGGCGATGATCGAAGTCAGCGGGGCCAGGGTTTACGAAAGGGCTTATGATCCCGCCCAGCAGATTATCATTCAGGCTATAGCCCGCAAGCAGGAAATCCTCTCGCAATTAGCTCGCTACCGGTTCGACGCTTACACCAAGCTGATGGTATGCGACACGGCCAAAGACGACTCCAGCAGCGTCGCGATCATTACCGAGACACAACTCGAGTGTTTCTGGGAACAGCCGGATCGGTACAAGGAACTGATCACCGCCCGGCACCAGACCTCCAACCTGGAAGCGGACCAGAACCTGGTGACGATCGGGCAGATTCTCGATTTCAACAGGAACCGCCTCGATTTAGGGCCTTACTCCATCGTCTCTCCAACGGCGGAGGACGCCCTCGACCACTATAACTACTACCTGCTTGACACCGTCTTCTACGACCATCGGCCCGTTTTCAGACTGGAGATTGAGCCGAAGAACAGCACCGCCCCGCTCTTTGTCGGAACTATCGATATTGCCGACTCTTCCTACGCAGTAGTGGGGGTGGAAGTCGGGTTCAGCGAAGGCATCGAAACGCCGTTTTTTGAGAATTTTCTCTACCGTTTGCGCTATGACCAGTTCGATAACGAGTACTGGATGCCCATTGAGATCGGCTTTGCAGGGATTCTGAATCTGCCGGTGCCGGGTCTGCCTGTCTATTCGATCGACTACGTGGCTGCCCTGTACGACTACTCGTTTGAAGTGGAACATGCACCGGGCACATTTGACTACGTGCTGGAGGTCGCTGAGGAAGCGGACGAGGTCGACTCAGTCGCCTGGTACGCCGCCCAGATGATCCCGCTGACACCGATTGAGAAGCGCGGCTATTTCCGGATCGATTCTCTCGAGAACGCACCACGGCCGTTCTATAAAAGGGCGCTCGGCGGGTTGGCTCGAGTCATGATGACCTTGACCGACCCCGACTTCTTCCACTTCAACCGGGTCGAGGGAGCTTATCTCGGTTACGGCGCTCGAAGGTACCATCTACTACCACGAACCGATCTACGGATGAAAGCTGGCTACGCTTTCGACCGCAAGCGCTGGCAACACGAACACGGAATCACCTGCCGCCTTTGGAACGCGCGCCGTCTGGACCTGGAATGGCGATACCGTAACGATATCGTTCATCGCCCGACTCTGATCTCACCACCCAACTACAACCCGACCCTCCTGGCCCTGGCCGACAAGACCGATCCCTTTGATTACTACCTCGAAAAGGGGTTCCGTGTGTCGGTGGGCGCGGACTTGCTGAAACGGGTACGGGCAAACGTCGGCTATCGCGACTTTACTCAGCGCTCGGAAGTTAACCACACCGAGTACAGTTTCTTCCGCGAGAGCAAAATGCACCGGGCAAATCCGGCTATCGTCGACGGCAAGCTGCGCTCCCTGACAGCCAGCCTGGCCTATGACTCTCGTCCGTTGATGAAGCTCAAGGGGCGGGAAGATACGATGGACGTCTTTCCCTTCGTACGCTTTGAGACGAGCGTGGAAACGGCCTCACCTGATCTCATCAACAATGACTTTCACTTCACGAGATACCACACCCGGCTGCGTTATTCGGGGCGAAGCGTGCTGCCCGGCGCCACTGAGCTGATGGTCTATGGTGGAGCTTCGGACAGGACGCTTCCGCCGCAGGAGTACTTCACGGTGGACTATGCCGATGATGTGCTGGGCTACACACTTGCGTTCAAGACACTGGGTGAGTCGAACTTCGCCGGGAATCGGGCGGCGGCCGTCTACCTTTCGCACAATTTCGGCACCTGGCCGTTCAGGAAGAGCGGTCTGCCACTGATCACGAAGATTCCCTTCTCACTAAGCCTGCATGGAGGTGCGTTCTGGACCGACTTCACAGGTCACCCGAAGCAGCCCGGTGACGATCGGGTGCGCACCGCTCCCAAGGCCTACCGTGAGATCGGTTTTGCCCTGGGACGCATCCCGCCGATGTTCTTCAGGGTGTATTTTACCTGGCAGTTGTCGGATTACGGCACACGCGACTTCACCGTCCTGTTGGGGACGGCGTTTTAGCCTGCCATCACCTTTCAGCTATTTGCCAGACGACCTGGCGGCGTTGCCTTCCCACAGTGTATACACTGGAGCGAGCATGGCACTCATGCCCGGCAGCGTCAACAGCAGGAGGCGACAGCGGTTCAACCGCCGGAATGTCCGTGATGATCAACCGGACTTGCGCTATAGCGCACGATTATCGCTGCAAAAAAGACGAAAGCAAACCCGGTCTGACCCCACAGCCACCCTGCTTCGATGAAGGTGGTCACCAGGAACAGGAGACTGGTGACGTACAAAGCCAGGGTAAGACCGCCGTCCTCTGTTAAACTCACTGTCTTCCATCGGCGACGAGCGAGCCGGTACTGATTGGCAAAAAGAGCCACCAGCGCAGTGGCTCCAACGATACCGGTCTCGGCGAGATAGTGCAGGAACAGATTGTGAGCCGACAATCCCCTCACCCACACGCTCACGGTTTCCAGGTGCGCGGTCGGCATTACGAACTGTATCGAACGAAAGCAACCCGGGCCGATACCGAGAAGTGGATTGTCTGCAAACGCTGACCAGGCAAACTTCCACAGGCCCAGCCGCAGCCAGGTTGTCTCGGATGGAGTCGAGGATAAGAGATTCGTAAAGCGCGCAGTGACGGCATCCATGATGCCCGGCCGGAAGAACAGCAGCATTAACATCCCTGCCGACGCAAGCGCCACGACTGTCCCTGCCCGCCTGAATACCATGCCCGGCGATGCCTCAAGCGTGACCGGCGACGTCTGAGCAGCCGTGAGCATTCCAACATGTCGTGCGCGCCTCAGGGAGAGGACGAGCACCACCAGCGAAAGCCCCAGCGCGAATAACATAGAGAGGCGCGACTGCGTTGCGAGCAGGCCGCCCG
>JAGLXI010000231.1 GCA_023132995.1 Candidatus Zixiibacteriota bacterium
GCCTTTGGCCGCCCGCACCATCCTCTTTTCGTGGAAGTAACCGAGAGTTCCTACGCCTGGTCCTACGCGTATGCCGAGGACTTCGTGCTGTTTGACTATCAGATAAAGAACATCGGCAGCAATCTGCTTGAGAACGTGTACATGGGCATCTACGTGGATGCCGACGTCTGTTACGACTGCACCGGAACCAGCGGCTACATCGACGATCTGTGCGGCTTTCTGCATACCTATCTCTCCACCTATGGAAGCTGCCAGTATGTCGAAACTGTGAACATCGCCTGGATAGCTGACAACGATGGCGATCATAACGCTCAGATACCAGCGCCGAACGTAACGGCCACCCGGATTATCCGAACGCCGTCTGATTCGCTTGACGTGGCCTTCAACTGGTGGATCAGCAACCCGGCTGACAACAGGGATTTCGGTCCCCGTCACAGGTCTCCCTGGCGTGACTTCGGAACCGGCGGTCTCGGAACACCTGAGGGAGACGTAAACAAGTATTACATAATGAGCAACGGCGAATTCGATTACGACCAGGCTTACACCGCGTACATCACACCCAACGACAGCCTCTGGCTTTACCCCAGCCAGGAGGCTGCCGGCAGCTTCTCCACCGGTTTCGACACCCGCTACCTGCTGTCGTTCGGTCCCTTTGACATCCGCCCTAACCAGACGTTGCCGATCTCGTTCGCATACGTGGCGGGCGGCAACCTTCACAGTGATGACCATCTGGACAACTTCGACAACTTGCCCGGCGATCCCGACGAGTACTATGCCAACCTGGACTTCTCGGATCTGGCCACGAATGCTACCTGGGCTTCCTGGATCTACGACAACCCGGGAGTCGACACGGACCACAATGGATACCGCGGCAAGTCCCACATTTGCTGCACGGACTCGATCGTGCGCGAGGTCGACACAACGATAAATGGTGAAGACACGATCATCATCGAGATCAAGTATACTGCCTGTGACACGTTCTGGTATGAGGGTGATGGAGTGCCGGATTTTCGGGGAGCGGCGCCGCCCCCGGCACCTGATTTCTGGGTGGAGTCGTCAGTCGGTGGCCTGAAAATCCGTTTCAACGGGCTTCGTTCGGAGACCACGCGTGATGTTTTCTCTCGCCTGATCGACTTCGAGGGCTACCGGGTTTACGTCGGTCGTGACATCCGCAATGAGAGTTTCAGCCTGGTGGCGTCGTATGACCGCAAGGACTACAACAAGTATGTGTTCGATCCCAGCGCCCGCACACCCTCGGGCTGGGTCATCAGAGACATCCCGTATACTCTCGAGCAATTACGCTGTCTTTACGGGGAATCATGCGACGACACCACCTTCCACCCGCTCGACTATGCCATGTTCGATCCCTACCAACACCCGGAGTTTCCGGAATCTACGTTCTATTTCGCGAAACAGGATAACAACACCACGGAACTTGGGGTGGATACTCCAATCCGCAAGATCTACCCGGACCAGCCCTACCCGAGCAGTTTGATACCCGATTCGTCGCGGGCCGAGGAACTGACCGAGGACGGCTACCTCAAATATTTCGAATACGAAGTTGTAATAGACGGCCTGCTGCCCACGGTGGAGTGGTATGTTAATGTCACTGCTTTTGACTACGGCTCGCCGGAATCCGGCTTGTCTGCGCTGGAGACGTCCAAAACGGTCGGTGTCGACTCAGCGTTTGCTCTGAGCGGCTGGGTGGAGGTTCAGCAAGAGAACCTCGACGTGTTTGTCTATCCCAATCCCTACCGGATCGACGGCGACTACGGCGAGCGGGGTTTTGAAGGACGCAATCCTCTTATCATTCGGCCGCCCGACCGGACCCGCGTGATCCATTTCGCCAACCTGCCTCCCAAGTGTATGATCAGAATATACACTCTTGACGGCGACCTGGTCCGCGAACTGGTTCATGACAAAAGTCCATCTGACCCTCAAGCCTCACACGATGAGTGGAACATGATCACGCGCAACACCCAGATGGTCGTCTCCGGTCTCTACTACTGGACGGTTGAAGACGAGGATGGCCGCATCCAGACGGGTAAGTTGGCGATAATCATGTGACCGCGCCATGTCCATGTTCCTTGTACCGGAAGGCCGAAAGCGATGCTTCGGCCTGACAGTCTTCCTACTGTTGTTGGCCACCGCCAACGTAACGGCTCGCAACGTAAGTCCGAAAAGTGCCAGGGTTGCCGAAAGGCAGCATCGCGGTATGGCAGCCGTTGCAGGCCCGGTGGTGGAATACACCGCTCACAACCGGGGAAATATCCAGCTTGCCATCGCCAACAACGGAACCTTCGGGACGCTGGGCCGGTCGATCCCCGACCCGTTCACGGGCGAGCCGATCCCCTCCTGCATCTATCCCAAGAACAGCGACCTGGTTTATCTCTGGGTAGCGGCCATCTGGATTGGCGCCGTTGTCGGACGCGATACGCTTGTGTCCGTGGGTGACGAGGATTTCTATGTCACCAACGAGTTCTGGCCCGAAGTAAAGCCGTTCGGCGAGTTCACTTACCAGTCCATCGACCCACGCAGCCCCTTCTACAGTCCCGAAGCGTATTCCGAGGAGGACATCCTGTGCGAGTATACCGACACCCTGACGGGGAACGCGTTCGTCGCCGATGACCCGGTCGACAACCGCTCGCACGTTCCGTTGAACATCAAAGTGAGCCAGAGATCCATGGCCTGGAGCTACTCCTACGCCGAGGATTTTATTCTCTTTGACTACCAAGTGGAAAACATCGGCGTCAGGACGCTCAACGACGTCTATCTCGGCATCTGGGTCGACGGCGATGTCTGGCATACCTCACGCAACGGACCCATGGGCTGGAATGACGATCTTGTTGGATTCTACCGATCGCATCCGGCTCCCGAGGGTTGCGGGTTCATCGACACGATCAACGTAGCTTACCATACTGACAACGATGGTGACCCGGTCGGCGGCCAGTGGGATCATGCCTCGGTTCCGCATGTCGTCGGAGTCAGGGTCGTCCGAACTCCGTCCGATTCCCTGAAGTACTCCTTCAACTGGTGGATAATCAGCTACGGCAACGCCGACAGGGACTTCGGACCCCGCCGAAAAGGGACTTCGGAAGATCCGTTTCGCCGTTTCGGGGAGCGACTGGGTACGCCTCGGGGGGACAAGAACAAGTATTACATCCTCAGGCACGAGGAGTTCGACTACGATCTGCTGTACACAGCTCTCGATCATAGCCAGCAGGGCTGGCTCCCCCCTCCGGAGGATGCGGAAACATACGCTCGTGGCTTTGACTGCCGCTACCTGCTGTCATTCGGGCCTTTCGACATCAGGCCCGGTCAGATGTTGCCCATCTCGTTCGTCTGGCTCGCGGGAGCGGATTTGCACACTGATCCGACCAACTTCGAGAACCTTTTTGACCCCATCAATCCGGACCTGTTCTACCAGTCGCTGGATTTCTCAAATCTGGCGGCTAACTCCCGGTGGGCCTCGTGGGTCTATGACAACCCGGGGGTGGACACCGACAACGACGGTTACTGCGGCAAGTCCCGCATCTGCTGTACAGATTCGATAGTACACGAGATCGACACCACGATAAACGGGGAGGACACCATTGTCCTCGAGATCCGGTACACGGCCTGCGATACGTTCTGGTACGAAGGGGACGGCGTTCCCGATTTCGTGGGGGCCGGACCGCCGCCAGCGCCGGATTTCTGGGTCTACCCCGCCGTCAGCAGTCTTCGCATCCGTTTCAACGGACTTCTGTCGGAGACCACGCGCGACGTCTTCTCACAGGAGATAGACTTCGAAGGCTACAGGGTTTACCTGGCGCGCGATGACAGATCGACAAGCTACTACCCGGTCGCTTCCTATGATATCGAGGATTTCACCAAACTAGTCTACAAGAACGGTGAGTACCTGGTTTTGGACAACCCCTTCTCTCTTCTCGAGCTCAAATGCCTCTACGGCGACTCGTGTGGCGACCCGTATTTCAACCCGCTGGCATACAGACCGGCGCATCCCTATGTTCATCCGGAGTTCCCGGAGTCGACCTTCTACTTCAAAGCGCAGGATTTCAACGTCTCCGAACCTGGACTGAATACACCGATCCGGAAGCTGTATCCGAACCAGCCATACCCCACCAGCCTTTGCCCTGACTCGGCCCTGGGCGAGGAACTGACGGAGGACGGCTATCTCAAGTACTTCGAGTACGAATTGGTGCTGGATAACCTTTTGCCCACCGTCCCCTACCTTGTCAACGTGACGGCGTTTGATTTTGGGTCGCCCAAAGCCGGCCTGCCGGCGTTGGAGACATCTGTCGCCAATGACGCCCGGATCGCCT
>JAGLXI010000232.1 GCA_023132995.1 Candidatus Zixiibacteriota bacterium
TTCTTCAATGAGGCAACGCGCGGGCTCGTGGGGAGTTCGCCCGATAACTACCACTCATTTTGTCGTTGACTCTGCGGGGCAAATAGGACACTCTTAGTGTGTGGCTGAGCTAAATCTCAACTCCCCCCTGCAGTATGTGAAAGGCGTCGGCCCGAGAAAGGCCGAAGCCCTCGCCAAGCTTGGTATGGAAACCGTCGAGGACCTGCTGTTCTATTTCCCCCGCCGCTACCTTGACCGCACCAACATAGTCCCCATCGGCGAGATCAAAGTCGATCAGCCGGTGACGATCATCGGGCGGGTCAGGGCGCACGGGATTCTTCACGGCAAGCGGCGGCGCTACGAGGTCATTCTGGAGGACGACACGGGAGCGATCACACTCTTGTGGTTCGCCGGTGTCAAGTACTGGGAGCGGTTGTTCAAGAAGAACCAGATATTCGCCGCCACCGGGACGGTGACGTATTTCATGGGCTACCAGTTGGTCCACCCCGACCTTGAGCGGCTTGAGGACGACTCTGATCGGATGATTCACGCCGGGCGGATTATACCGGTCTATCCGCAGACATCGGAGCTCAACAAGGCAGGTCTTAACAGTAAAGGGATTCGCCAGGTCACTTCTTTCATCTTCGACAACCTGGCGCAGAAGATAGCGGACCCGCTCCCACCGGCCGAACGCAACAGCGTGGGGCTGATCACGCTTCACGAGGCTGTCCATAAGATCCATTATCCTGACAACCGCGACCAGATAGAGACCTGCCGACGACGGTTGGCGTTCGATGAGCTGCTTCAGTTCCAGACGCTGGTATTCCGCAACAAGATGAAAAAAGATACCGTCGTCCGGTCTCATCGTTACCACCCCCCGGGCGAGAAGCTGAAACAACTCAAGCAACTGCTTCCTTTCAAGCTGACTTCCGGGCAGAAGAAGGTGTTGAGCGAGATATTCGCCGATCTTCAGTCGCAGCACCCGATGACGCGCCTTCTGCAGGGTGATGTCGGGTGCGGCAAGACGGTGGTGGCGATCATAGCAGCCCTGTACGTGGCGGAAAACGGCATGCAGGTTGCGTTCATGGCGCCCACTGAGATTCTGGCCGAGCAGCATTTCCGCAACTGGGAGAGCATTCTGGGCGAGATCGGTATCAAAGTCGGTCTGCTCACGGCAAGTCTGACACCGGCACAGAAGAAGAAGATAGCACACCAGTGCGCCGAGGGGAATATCCACGTTCTTTTCGGTACCCATGCCCTCATATATGATTATGTCAAGTTTGCGAACCTCGGCCTGGTGGTGATCGACGAACAACACCGCTTCGGAGTCCAGCAGCGCGACAAGCTGCACGCCAAGGGGGACAACCCGGACCTGCTGGTCATGACCGCCACCCCCATTCCGAGGACGCTGGCGTTGACGCTCTATGGCGATCTGGATATTTCGACCGTGGACACTCTTCCTCCGGGACGCAAGGTGACACGCACCGTCTGGCGCACGCATGACGCCCGTGACAAGGTCCACCAATTTATCACAGACGAGATCAACAAGGGCGGGCAGGCCTATATCATTTACCCCCTCATTGAAAAATCCGACGAGGGCGACATTGAGAACGTTGAGGATGCCTACGAGACGCTGACACGGGGACCGTTCGCCGATCTGAGGGTAGGTATGGTGCACGGCCGCATTAAGTCTAAGGAGCGAGACGAACTTCTGGCGCGCTTCCGCGACGGTGATCTGGATGTCATCCTGGCCACGACCGTAATCGAGGTGGGTATAGACAACCCGAATGTAACCTTGATGGTGATCGAACACGCCGAGCGTTTCGGCCTGGCGCAGCTTCACCAGCTGCGCGGGAGGATCGGCCGGGGCGAAAGACAGGCCACGCTGGTGGCGCTGGCGCATCCGCCCATTTCGGATATAGCACGCCGCAGGCTCCAGTTCCTCGTGTCCACCAACGACGGATTCGAGATTGCCGAGGCCGACCTGGAACTCCGCGGGCCGGGTGAGATATTCGGGGTCAGGCAATCCGGCCTGCCTGAACTGAAGGCAGCCCGCCTGTCGGTGGACAAAGACCTGCTGGAGGCTTCCCGACGGTTACTCGAACGTCTCTTTGGCGCCGACGCAGACCTTGACACCAACTACCGAAATCTGTATAACTACCTGATTGAAACGGTCGACTCGCGGTATGCAGACTTTCACGGCGGTTGATCGACCACACGGCAACAATAGAACACCGGTGCGCATACTCGAGGTATAAGCGATGAATCAACAGGAACTACAAATCAATCCGCTGTTTTTGCAACTGGTCGTTTCTCTCCAGGCGGGAGCGATGCAGCAGATGGGCAAGGTCGCTTCCCCGTTCACGGGAAAGGTGGAGCGCGATCTGGATATGGCCAAACACTCGATCGACATGTTGGCGATGATCGATGACAAGACGAAGGGGAACTTGGGTGAGGAGGAGCAGAAACTCCTCAGTCATCTGCTCTACGAACTGAGACTGAATTACGTAGATGAACTGAAGAAAGAGGGGGAAGCTCGGAAAGAAAAGACGCCGTCTCCCGAGAGTAAACCGACCGAAGAAGCCGCGGCCTCAGAAGACTCAGCCACCACTGACAGCACCTCAACCGAGGATTCAGAAAAGCCCGATAGCGCCTCCGGTAACCACACGGACGACGGGGCTTGATCGAATCACTATCGCCGGATCAGAAGCAGTCTCAATCGTATCGCCTGAATCGTTGCTGTGACAACCTCCCACGGCTTCGTTGCCGGTTCGTTTAGCCTTGTTTTTTGGAGCCTCTGCGGTATATTGCTGCTGGATGAGTACGGACAAGAATACAAGTATCGACCGGGAATCCACCGGTTCAAAGCTGTTTGCCCGACTTGGCGATCGGCTGGAGACCGACAAGCCGCTGGCCCCGCTCACGACGTTCAATACGGGGGGACCGGCCAGGTATCTCTTTACCTCCCGAACCGCCGATGACGTCTCCGCAGCGATAAAGGCAGCCGTCGATCTCGAGATTCCATTCTTTGTGTTGGGCGGGGGCTCAAATGTATTAGTGTCCGATTCGGGCTTTGACGGGTTGGTGATCCGGATCAATATCATGGGCCTGAAGTCGGTCGGCGGGACGGATATCGAGAGCGGCTCAGGCGAGGACTTGATGTCGCTGGTCGATTTTTCAGCCGAGCAATCTCTCACCGGGCTGGAATTCGCCAGCGGCATATATGGAACCGTCGGAGGGGCGATCTGCGGCAACGCCGGCGCTTACGGGGGCGAAATCGGCTCGGTGGTCAAACGCGTGACACTTGTCGGCCCCGACGGCGATGCCAGAACGATTGGCCGAGATGACTGCCGGTTTGAGTATCGCTCTTCCTGCTTCAAGGATTCGAGTGATGTTATTGTGGGGGCTCGGTTCACTCTTAAGAGCGGTCAAACCGACCAGATCAGGAAGAAGATCGGGGATATCCTGCTGGCTCGCGAGGCCAAGTTTCCGCCTCAGATAAAGTCGGCGGGTTGTTTCTTCAAGAACGTTCCCGACTCTGGGCAGGAGTTCGGCAAGCTGCCCGCCGGACGGCTTCTGGAGCAGGCAGGCGCCAAGAAGATGGCGGTCGGAGGAGCCAGAGTGCATGAAAATCACTCTAACCTCATCGTTAACTCGAACGCGGCTACCTCAAAGGATATAAGAGAGTTAGCCGATAAAATGAAGGAGAAAGTGTTCGAGATGTCTGGTATAAGGTTAGAGGAAGAAGTCACTCAAGTCGGCAATTTTTAGCATAAGGAGGACCTCTATCGAACGATTGCTAAGGAATTGAGTTGAGGACTTATTTCCTTGTCGGTTGTGAAGACAACATTGTTCAAGTTTTGGTTCCCCGCCTTGGCCGCGGTGATCATGGCGGCATGTTCGGTACATGCCGCCGGCCGTTTCGTGGCCAGTCTGGATACTCCGCCCAGCTATATCTCCCCGTATGAAGAAGCGCCCGATCAACTCTCGGTCGCCCTCTATCCAAAGAGCTATCCGCTGCTGTCATTCCGGCTCAGGCGCCGGCCCCGACTCATCAGGGAGAGTTTCGAGCACAACTCACTGACTTTCAACACCGACTATTACAAACACGGCCGTCTGAAAAAGGAACTCACACCGGTTTCCGTGGACGCCGACGACTTCCTGGCGTATCGGATCAGAAAAAACACGGACGAGAAGTTCTACAAACTGACCACCCGGGCGATCACCGACCCCGATAAGGAAAAACGCAGGGGCGGGCTGGGTATCTCTGTGGCCTTGCCCAAGAGGCTGGATCGGATATTCGGTGAGGGCGGAGCCGGTCTGAAGGTGTCCGGCTACCGCAAGATTACTTTTTCAGGTCGCTCGCAATGGACTGACGCAGCCAACACCGATACGTATCGCAAGAGCAAGTTTCCGTCCTTGAACATGGAACAGATTTCGCAGTTTGAGATCGCCGGGAACATCGGCAGCAAGATCACTGTAAAGGTCCAGCAGGACAGCAAGACCGACATTCCCCTGGCCAATCGGATCCAGATCCGCTACAAAGGCGACGATGACGACATCCTCAAGACGATTGAGGCGGGCAACACAACGCTCAATCTCCCCAATACCCGCTTTGTGGGGTACTCCTCGCGCATTCGCGGCCTCTTCGGCATCAAGACCGAAGCCCAGGTGGGCAGTCTCAAGCTCACGGCAATTGCTTCGCAGGAGAAGGGTTCCTCGGAGAAATCGGTTGTCACGCCCACCGGTGAGGAAAGCGCCACCATCATTCGCGATTATGAGTTTGCTGAAGGAAGGATTTTTGACCTGGCTCTCGGCGGGGACCTGGAGCACTATGACTCCGTCGTCAACCTGATCGTCTATGAGCAGGAGAACAGGGATGACAACGCCCTGGCCTACCCGGCGATGCTGGCAGTCGACCCAGACCATCCCAACGCCTATCTGTCAGAGAATATCCAGGTCCTGCGCGTGGCCGAGGTGGATCCAACAATCTACGAGTTCGTCAACGATCCCCTGCGTGGTCTACACTATGTTCACTTTAACAGTCCCCGCGGCGTGTACAAGGCGCTCGGCATCTGGATGCAGATCAAGATAGCCAGCACCGGCGACACGATCACGGTCGGGGATCTGAGCGGCGACACCCTTGTCCTGAAGCTTCTTCGACACAACGTGCCGGTAAATACGCAAAAAAGCTGGCACCTGATGTGGCGCAACTGTTACAGCATCCCGCGCGGCGTATCAGTCGGGGACCTGGGTGTAAGGATTCTCAAGGGCCGTACCGGAACCGAGAAGACCACCAACCCGGTCGACTACCAGAAAACGGAAGGCCAGACCCAGAGCTACCTCGAAATCCTTGGCCTGGACCAGTTCAACACCGCCGACCAGAGGTTTCCCGACGGCAAGATGGACGACCGCCAGGATATCTTCCGCGAGGACTGGGGACTGCTGATTTTCCCTGAGCGTGAGCCTTTCAACTCATCGCACAGGTTCCAGGACTCCACGGGAAATGTCACCATGAAACTGGACGTGAAAGTCCCCGACATCTACGAGTACACCGACCGGCAGAAAACCGACGCCAGCGAGTACTTCATCCGGTTGGCGACCCGGTCGCGCAGTTCCATTATCCGCCTGCAGCGAGCTAACATTATTGAGGGCTCCGAACGCGTGGTCGTCAACGGACAGACTCTCACAAGGGACACCGATTACAGAATAGATTACAGCTTCGGCCAGATAACCCTGCTTTCAGCCAAGGCCACTGATCCCAACGCCAATGTCAGCATCGAGTTTGAATACGCACCGTTCCTGGCCATTCAGAAGAAAACGCTGTTGGGCTTCAGGGCTGAGTATGAATGGAGCAGCGATTTCCGGTTCGGTACGACGCTGCTCTACAAATCTGACAAGGCCCAGGAGCGCAAACCGCGGGTCGGGCAGGAAACGGCCAAGAGCTACGTCTATGATTTCGACGCCTCGCTCAAGCTTCGGCCCCAGTTTCTCACGGCCGCCGCCAACGCTCTCCCGCTGGTCGAGACCGAAGCGGCTTCAAACCTGAGTGTCTCGGGGGAAATCGCGCAGTCCCGTCCCAATCCCAATGTCGACGGTGTCGCCTACGTAGATGATTTCGAGTCCGCCGTAGATCACCTCTCGCTGGGTAGCTCTCGCACGCTCTGGCAACTCTCCTCCCGGCCAGGCCAGGTGGACGCCGGCTATGTCAGCGGAAAACTGCTCTGGCATACGCCGCGGGACCTTGTTCGGGTAGACGATGTATACGATCGTGATGTCGCGCAGGGCCAGGGGACAATCCGCACTTTTCGTATGATTTTCCGTCCCAAGGTGGCCGATACCACCTGGACTGAGGAAGGTACGCGCGAGATCACACCCCTGCTCGGCTACAACTCCTGGGCCGGTATCATGCGCTACTTCCACGCCCGCGTTGACTCCAAGCGAGCGCAGCTTTTTGAGGTCCGCATGCGCGGGACCGATCGCGGAAAACTCCACTTCGATTTCGGCAGGATCAGCGAAGACGCCAACGGCGACGGGGTTCCAAACTCCGAAGACAACCCGCCGTACGGTGACAACAACGGGGCCGTCGACGAAAACGAAGACACCGGCGTCGATCAGATACCCGACCCAATGGAAGACCAATACTCGGGGGCCAATCCCGATCCCAACGGCGACAACTGGTATTTCCTGGGTGAGGGCAAGTGTCCGCTGCCATCCGGCGAGTGCAACGATATCGACTGGGAAGATGATTCGATCAGATACGAATGGCTCAACGGAACCGAGGGCAACCTGAAAGATATCTCGGTGCTGGGACGTCCCGACAAGGAGGCTCTCTCGGCCAACGGCTGGCAAACTACCAACGCCTATTTTTCGTACGTTATCGACCTGGCCGACGATACCCGGTTTCTGGTCGAAGGTTCCCGGAAGGACGACTGGCGAACCTACAGAATTCCGATCCGCGACACGCTGGCTCTCGACACCACCTTCACTACCGACGCGGCAGTGAAACCAGATTGGAGCCAGGTCACCCACGTAAGAATCTGGTTCGAATCCGCTGACAACCAGATCGAGTGGGACACGGTGGAAGTGGCCAACTGGTATTTTGTCCAGTCCAACTGGCAGGATTCGGTGATTTCTCCCCCCGGAACGCTGGAAGAGGATCGCGCCAACCTGGTAGTGGCCTCTGTCAGTCAGGAAGACGGGACTTTTGACCCGCCCCCGGGCGTTACGGCTTACAAGGACCCCACCAGCAACGTGACCGAGACTCAGCGCGGCCTGCTGATGAAATTCGAAAACCTCTGCCACCTTGACACCTGCCTGGCCACCAAGGAACTCCTCTCGGTCGACCGGTATTCGGGCTACCGGAATCTTGAAATGTATGTCTACGGGGGTGCGGGGATTGCCGAGGGGAGAATACGCTTCTTCTTCCGAATCGGGGACGACGCCGACAACTTCTATGAGTATCGCACTTTCGTCTACGAGGGCTGGGATTCGAGAAACTTCGTCCGGTTCGATTTCAATGATATCACAGCCCTTAAGGACTCCCTGATAAGGTCGGCGCCCAAATCCGAACAGGGGAACATTGACGACACTTCGGCTGTATATCGGGTCAAGGGCAG
>JAGLXI010000233.1 GCA_023132995.1 Candidatus Zixiibacteriota bacterium
AACATTAATTGTGAGTCAATTCGTGGGTTCAGGCGGGGGCATTTATCGTTTGACAGTGCGGGTGCGAGACTATATTTTCCCGTTTCAAAGTTACACTTGATCTTGAGACCGACTATTAGATGCTAAGCGCCAGCAGTCTTCAGGAATACACCAAACCGATTCGGGGCGACCTGGATGAGTTTGAAGGAAAGCTTACCGATTACCTGCGTGGAGAGTCTCCACTCATCGTCTCCATTGCCCGCCACCTCCTGAAGTCCCGGGGCAAGCGCATCCGCCCGGCCTTTCTTTTTCTGTCTTCGCGGACCGCGGACAACTTCACCGAGCATGCCGTCGCCACCTCACTGGCCATAGAACTGATCCATACGGCAACACTGCTGCACGACGACGTGGTCGATGAGTCGCACATACGGCGCGGCCAGGAGACGGTCAATGCCCAGTGGACGAACCTTATCTCCGTGCTGATGGGCGATTACCTTTTCGCCAAGGCTTTCCGGATTCTGTTGGAAGCTGAGTCCATAGCGCTCATGAACGCCGTCGCCACAGCCTCAGAGCGCGTCTCGGTGGGTGAATTGCGCCAGATCGAGGAAACCGGCAATTATGATCTTTCCGAAGAGGAGTACCTTTCCATCATCGCCGACAAGACGGCATCCCTGTTCGCGGTGGCCTGCGAGTCCGGACCCATCCTCAAAGGACGAGCGGCCGGCGATCGAGATCGGTTTGCCCGCTTTGGCGAGAAGATCGGAACCGCCTTTCAGATAGCGGATGACCTGCTGGACTTCGTCGGTGAGGTCGAAGTAACCGGCAAAGAACCCGGCAACGACGTCATGACCGGGAAAATAACTTTGCCGCTGATCTACTCGTTGAAGAAGGCGGGAAACGCCGGGCGTCGGGAGGTGTCCAAATATCTCAAAGACGGTGACAATGACGCGTCGTTTGAGAAGGTCCTTACTTTTGTCTCAGAGAACGGCGGCATTGACTACGCGTACGACAAAGCCCGTCAATTGAGCCACCAGGGTCTGGAAGCAATCTCACGCGTCAGGAGCTCCAGTTACTATGACAGCCTGGCTAACCTGGTCGAGTTTGCCACCCTGCGGGCGTCCTGAGGACATTTGCCGGCGCTGATCAATCCATCTTGTATGTTCACCGGCAAACTGCATCCGGTATGGTAGAGTATAAGAAGCGATGCTTGGCCTGAGTGACATCTCAATCAAGTTCCTGACGGACATGCCATACCTGGCCTGGCCGGCGCTGGTAGTGCTTCTGGGATTGGCCGTGCTTCTGTACCACAGGACGAATCCGCCGCTGACTGCCTCTCTGAGGGTTTTCCTTGCCGGTCTGAGGATAATCGCTGTGGCGGCCCTCTTTCTGGCCATCCTGGAGCCGGTTGTAGGTTTCACTCGCGCTTACCTGCGACCTCCACGGGTAGCGCTGCTTCTGGATCGTTCGGCCAGCATGGACAAATCCGGGTCGGGAATCACACGAAGCGCCCGCATGGACTCACTGCTTTCTTCACATACTTTTGCAGGGCTGGGGAAGGCCACGGACCTGGCGACCTATCACTTCGGAGGCAATCTCGTGAGCGCCCAAGAGGAGGTCGACCGCGACCGGACCTCCTTAGGTGACGTATGCTATGAACTTGAGAAAAACGAACTGGCGGCGCCATCGGACTACTGGATGTTGTTCAGTGACGGCAAATCCAACTCCGGTCGCGATCCGCGGGACGTTGCGGCCGGACGGCACACGCCGATCATAGCTATAGACATGTCTGCCGGTGGCGGCGGTTTCGACGTCAGCATAGCAGACGTAAATTACAACCCGGTTGTCTTTGTCGATCAGCCGACCGACGTGCTGGTCAAGCTCAACTGGCGCCACGGCCAAAATCAAAACGTAAAGGTCGAGCTTCTGAGCGGGAATCAGATTCTGGACAGCCGGCGTTTTCACTTGGGCGATGAAGGTGAATTCGGTGAGGTTCCTCTCAAGTACATTCCCGCCCAGCCCGGTTTTCAGATACTGAAGGCGCGCATCGCGCCGCTTGAAGGCGAAGAATCCACCGACAACAACCAGCATTCCTTCGCCGTGAAGGCGCTCAAGAGCCGCCTTTTGGTTCTCATCGTGTCGGATCACCCCGATCACGAGGTTGGCTTCCTCAAGCGGTTTCTGAGCCGGTCTGACAAATACGAGGTGGAGTTGCTCGCCACCGGTTCCCGGGCGGGCAACTTGGGCGGCCGCATTCCGAGTCGCGCCGTTGAACTGAATCGCTACGACCTGGTCGTTCTGCACGACCCGGATCCCCGCAAATTAGAGTCGCGCCGGGAGATTATCGAGTCCTATCTCTCTGAGAAGGGAGGGGCCATGTGGGTTCTGGCCGGGGGGCAATTTGCCGCGTCGGAGGGGAGCGAATGGTTCAATCGTCTGCTGCCGTTCCACCCTGCCGGTCCGGCCTATCTTCGACAGGTGGAGTTTCAGGCCGAGCCCGCCGAGGGCAATCTCTATCACCCGGCTGTCAGGCTGGCGGAGAACCAATCGTCCATCCGCGAGACGTGGTCGCAACTTCCTCCGTTCAAGTCGCTGGTCGCGTGCAACATAGTCGATCCGGACGCTGTTATCCTGGCCTGGGTGCCACGGTCAGTGGCCCCGGCCGAGAAACTTCCGGCAATCGGTTATAAGCGGACGGGACCGGGAAAGACTCTCATGTCGGCGGCGTTGCCCTATTGGCCGTGGGGATTCGTCAGCATGGGCTTTGGCGAGGATGGCGCCAATTACGGTCGCTTTGTCGAGGGAGCTGTCAGTTGGCTGACGGTCAGCGATGATTTCGATCCCATACGCATAGCTCCACAGAAGGACGTCTTCACGCGTGGCGAAGCAGTGCGTTTCGACGGCTTTGCCTACGACTTGGGCTATCGGCCCATCCCGGCTGTTTCAGGGACAGTCAAACTGCTCGCCGAAGGTAACAGCGACAGTTATGAGATTGATGTTGTCTCAATAGGAGAGGGCAAGTATAAGGCCGAGTTTTTCAACTTGCCGCCAGGCAACTATCGGTACGAGGGTGTTTTCCGGAAGGACGGCAAAATGCTGGAGAAAAACGAGGGCGCGATTCTCGTGGAATCGTTTTCATTGGAGGAGTACGACCAGGCCGGCGATCCGGCAGGCTTGGCGGCCCTGGCAAGGCTTTCAGGGGGCAGATACTTCACCGCCACGGAATTTGATGAGGCTGTTGCCTTCCTGGATTTGACTCCGGTTGAAGTGCGCGAGCAGCGGGAGTTCGTCCTGTGGGGCAGGTTCTGGCTGCTGCTGGTGTTTATCGCGGCTTTGTCATTAGAATGGCTGGCAAGAAAGATGAACCAGCTAATCTGATTTCTCTGTCTTCTTCCGGTACAGCCCCGAAAGCAAATTCAAATCCACCTTCTCAGCTAAGGCGATCTTCTCATCACCAAGGCCCATAACTTCCCGCTGGATTCGCTCGGCGCATTGAAGAATCTGCTGAACAGATTCCCTCTGTGACTCGGACAACTGATCGGCTTCGCTCAACATTAACTCGGCGAACCCGATGATTCCCGCCAGGGAGTTGTTGATATCGTGATTGAGAGCCAGGCAATGCCCGATATAAGGCCTCAGAACCCGGAAAAGAGCAAGCTCTTCCTTCAGTTTATCGTCTGTGGCGATGTCACTTGCCTGTTTTGTCTGCATCAGTTATCCCCTTTGCAAACTACTTCGGTAGTCTGGTATACTTTTCGGCAATTTGCCGCAGACTCATTACAGGGGAATGACTCGATTTCTTGCGGCAATCACATATTCCTTTTCCGACCGGGTTTGGCAGCCTATCTTCGTGGCTTCAGGAACAACAGGAGAGACAACAGATGAGAATAGCTGTAATTGGGACCGGATTGATGGGCCGGGCGGTGGTTTACGACCTGGCCCAGCAGGAGACTGTCCGGAAGGTGGGTGTTTTCGATATCAAGCAGGACGTTGCAGCCGCTGTCGCCGAGACGTATGGTTACGGCAAGGGAACTGCCGGTCGGCTTGACGCTTCCGACGAAACAGCGGCTTCCGAGCTTATGCGGGGATACGATGCCGCCGTATCCTGTGTCACCTACCGGCACAACCCCGGCCTGACGCGAGCCGCCATAAGGGCTTCCTGCCACCTGGTTGACCTCGGCGGCAACAACGACACCGTCCGGGCGCAACTTGAAATGAATAACGAGGCCACGGCGGCCGACGTGATTGTCATCCCTGACTGCGGCCTTGCTCCCGGGATGGTGGCTGTCCTGGCTGCGGACGGCGTGAGCCGATTCGATCATGTCAATTCACTGAAAATACGAGTCGGCGGGCTGCCTCAATCACCGCGGCCGCCCCTGAATTACCAGATGGTGTTCTCCGCAGAGGGTCTGATCAACGAGTACTGGGAACCTTGTGTCATCC
The DNA here is from genome assembly GCA_023132995.1 of Candidatus Zixiibacteriota bacterium. GTDB lineage: Bacteria > Zixibacteria > MSB-5A5 > GN15 > FEB-12 > JAJRTA01. Next base: position 4,420 of record JAGLXI010000233.1, read on the forward strand.
TCGAAGACGGCAAGAAAAAGACCGTCAATCCGATGACAGGCTTGGAATTGCTGGAGTTTGACGGAGTCGGTAAGTTGGAGGCGTTTTACACCTCTGGTGGCACCTCGACGCTCCCGGACACCTACGAAGGCAGGATCGATTTCCTCGACTACAAGACGATCCGCTATCCGGGTCATTGCCAGCTTTTCCGGCCGATGCTGGAAATCGGACTGGCCTCGCGGCAGGAGATCGATATTGGCGAGGGGACAGTGCCGCCGCGAGCAGTCCTCTCCGCCCTACTGGAGAAGAACCTCAGTTTCGGTGATCTGGATATGGTCCTGGTAAGGATGATAGTCGAGGGGCGCAAGGACGACCGGGACAAAACGGTCATCTATGAAATCGTGGACCGCCAGGAGAGCAAAGAAGGACTTACGGCGATGATGAGAACCACCTCGTTCCCTGCGGCCATTGTGGCCTGGATGGCGGCGGCGGGTGAAATCACTCAGCGCGGCTGTCAGCCGCAGGAGCTGGTGGTCGAGCCGGGAGTGTTCATTGGGCATCTAAGAAAACGCGGGATCAACCTGGTAATAAAGGAGTATTGAGAACGCCGGCTACGGGACCGGCAAACCGGCTGTCACCACAGGTCAGCCGGAAAAACAAGATCCATCTTTATCACCCTGGCGGGGGATACACAGACCTGATATGAAACGGTGTCGGTGTCAGGAATATAAATGACGCTGAGCGTCTGGTTCCCGATGGGGACGCCGGAAAAGGAGAAGCAGCCCTTCGCGTCCGGGTTGACCGACGTGGTGGTCATGCTCCCCGAGCCGTCCGGAAAAGTGAGCCGGACAACCAGGGAATCACTGTACGTCGTTCCCGGCAGGTCCCGGTCGGCGTCGGTCACTGTTCCCTTGACACTGTTGGACAGCAGCGCGGCGGTGGAATTGGCGATGATTTTATCGATGTTGATACCGGAGCCGCTTGAGCGAAGCAGAGTGTCAATGAAGGTGTAAGCCACATTCCACGCATCCTGCTTGAACCCACTAAGATCAACTCCCCGGTTGATGTACGGCCCGTCCCAGGTGGCAAAGCCGCCCGGGCTTGTTACCAAAGCGTCCAGATTGGGTGGCATAGCACCGATATCACCTACATAGCCGAAATCGGTTCGGGCACCGCTGGAATACAGCCCCGGATTGCCGACGATGGCTGCGGCCAGAGCATTGAGCTCTTTCTTGGTGTGTTCATACTTGGCTGTTTCCAATGATGTCCCGATCTTGCGCACGGCGACTGTGGCCAGTACCCCGACAACCATGATCACGATGATAAACTCAATCAGGGTGAAGCCGCGAGTCATCTCTAGTCGCTCAATCAAATGCACACTCCACTGTTGAAAGTGAATGTAGAACCATCAGAGAACAGAACGGTGAGGTCGATCCCGGTCATGTCGACCTTATTTCCGCCGCCTGTGACCACATCTCTGAACTTCTCTATCTTGATGGTCTCCGTGCTTCCGCCGGCAACTACTCGTGAACTCGAAAAGGTGACTTCCTCACCTGAAGCAGCCCGCGGATTGTTCTGATCAAACACCGCACCACCACCACCAAACTTTATCTTCTCATAGTATGCCGTCGGTGACGCCCAGGTGAGAGTCAAGCTCGTCACACTAATGCTCGATCCCGAGGTGTTAGTGACATCGAACTCGATCTTGTCACAATTGCCGCCTTTGGTTACAGCGCTGCCGGCCACATATTCGAGGCCGCCACCGCTTCCACCGCCGGTCCAGACGTTCGCAGCCAGGTTGTACTCACCGTACGGCGACGAAGCCGGCAGCACCGATACGAAACGTCTGAGGGTGTCATCGTCGGGAATGTAGATAATCTCAATGTCATGATTGCCGATGGGGATGGAATCGAAAGCGAAGTAGCCGCCGATATCAACACCTGAGCTTTTTGTGACCATCCCGCCGGAACCGTTGGGGATTGTCAGTCTAACCGAGACCGAATCGGAATATGTGGTTCCAGGCGGTGTGCCGTCGAGGTCAAGCACCACGCCGGATACCCGGTTGATGGTTAAATCACCCACGCCTTTGCCCAGTGTCCGCACGATGTCAGAGCCGGAGCCGTCTGATGTGATGTTGACGCCGCTGTATGTGTAGTTGGCGTCCCAGGCGTCCTTCTTGTAGTCATCGGTTTGCTGAGTAAACCGATTGTCGATATACGGTCCGTTCCAGGTCGAGTATGATCCGGGGTTGGTGTTCAACGCGTCCAGGTCGGGCGGCATTGCTCCCACGTCGCCGACATAGCCGAAATCTGATCGGACTCCGTTATTCTCAAACTCCGGGTTGCCGACCATGGCGACCGACAGCGCCTGAAGTTCCTGCTTGGTCTCTTCGGTGCGAGCGGAGTTGGCGATCATCCCCCCAGAGCGAAGGGCCACCGTGACAAGTATCCCGGCGATAACAACCACCAGAATGACCTCGATCAGGGTGAAACCTCGGTCAACATGTCTAATGTTGTTAGTCATATCGTTTGCTAACTTGCCGGTACGGTGACCGTGACCACGTCTCCGTTTGAAAATGTGATGGTGAACTCGGTGCCCCTGATATCGAATTTCGTGCTGCCGTTTCGGGGTCGTCGGAATCTCTTCAATTCCACCGTGACAGTTGCTCCGGCTGCGATAATCTGATCCGCGAAGCTGAGGGTCTCGCCGGTTCCTCTCTGGTCGTTGTCATCTTTCCACAATCTCGTACCATCCCACATGAACTCGCCATAGAAGCTTGCGGGTGAAGTCGAGTAGGTCGCCTCTATTGAGTTGATGGTGACCGATCCGCCGGACGTATTCTGAATGTCGAATCCCATGTGGTCGTGATGACCTCCGCTGTTGGTGGCGGATCCAGCCACGTACACTACGCCGCCCCCGCCTCCGCCGCCCCCGCCGCCGGCGAAATAGGCAGAGGCGAACTTGTAGCTGACAGTGCTTTTGTGTCTCGGTAGAATCGACGCGTATCGAAGCAGCGTGTCGACATTGGGTGTATAGATAAGTTTGAGCGGATGCGTCCCCACCGGCAGCGAGTCGAGTGAGAACGACCCGGACGAATCCGGCGAGTATGCCTTGGTGATGGTGCTCCCACTGCCGTTTGGAATGGTGACTTTGATATCGACGGAATCAGTGTAGACCGTGCCCGGCACCGAGTCGTTGGCGTCTGTGATCGTTC
>JAGLXI010000234.1 GCA_023132995.1 Candidatus Zixiibacteriota bacterium
CGTCTGGAAAAACAAGTTCTGTATCTGCAATACTGTCACACAAATAAGGCGGTAAGACGTAGTATGACACCGTAGTATGTCTGCTCATTCTTACAAGCCTCACAATATAGCGTTTTCCGCCCAAAAGTCAACAGACACATTGGGCTGAACCACAGCCAACGCAATAACCGGGCCAATCGGGTAATTCCTTAAATGGCCGGAGCTTAGGTGATTACGGAAACCCACGGTGCAGCATCATTCTGCATATGTGAAACCAACGTACCACAATATGCGCCGCCGTGTCCAGATTTCCCGCCCCGGGCCCCCGAGATCACTGCGGGGATTATGTTAGAATCGATGTCATCTCAGGACTTTAGGCAAGACGCGTCTTGTGCGCTTCATCGCTGGGGCGACATCCCGGATGAGAGCTTCACCAGCGATTTGTATCAGCAACCCCTGCCGCCCGGGGGTTCGTTTGACTGCCGCCCAAGGCACCTTTTCGGGTCCCCGACTACTTGAGCAAAACCATTTTCCTGGTGCAAACGCGATCACCGAGTTCCGCCACGGCAACGCGCGTCTCACCGCTTACCTGCCCTCCGACCCACAATCCGGACGCATAGAGGCACGTGTTGATCATGTTGCCGTCTTGAATATCCGCTACGGTGTTGTATGGGAAGTAGGTCCAGGCATCGTACCCGAAAATACCGCTCAAGTCACGGCCAAAGCCACCGTAGTTGGTCACGAACATCAGGATATTGTTGGCATTGATATACTGCTGGTTGTCGATATTCGCCGACATCCGGGGCGCCGGCCTATCCTTGCCGGATACGGCAGCTCCGGATGGCACCGCCATAACAACGGATACCAGCAGGGTGATAGTGATCGCTTTCATCGCTTACCCTCCGGCGGGGGTGGAAAGTCGGGCAGGTTGTCATCTCCGCCACCCCCGTCATCTCCCCCACCTGCGAGAACAGCCACCGCTCCAACCACGAGCGCAACGCCCGCGCCTACGATCCACCACTTCTTGTACCACTTCTTGCCTTCGCCCGTATCGTCAGCGACGGTCACAGGAAGGAACGTCACTGCTGCGACCTCGGGTTCCTCCTGCGACTCCTGCTCCTGCCGGGCCTGGCTTTCCTCGGCCAGTTCCGCCAGTGCTATCTGCCTGGCCTCCTGCATCCAGTCGAGGTATTCCGTATCGTCTATGTCGAGCTCGCCTGGGGGCCCCGGTGACAGCCTGAAAGCGGCCGTCCCTGCCTCTATCACTTCCGCCTTGATAAGCTGAGGGTCCTCACCGAACAGGGCGTAGTACTGAACTGCCGAAAGCAGAAACCAGGCCTCGGCTTCCTGCGCGGGGGTGATGCTGCGACCGATCAGGCAATCCTGCAGTTCCTGCCGAGCGCACTCGTAATCCAGTTCCGTGAACGACACCCTGGCGTGCTTGACTGAAGGTTCTTCCCTGTTGTAAGCGCACGCGGTATCGGAGACCTGCCCGGCCGCCACAATTGTGCTGACGGGCAAATAGACAACCGCCACGCATACGGCTGCCACCCGCAGGAATCGGCATGAAAACAGCATCTATCCTCCGTCGTGAAATGTCTATTGCTCAGACCAGTAGACCACCACCCGCGACAGTCTCCGGCCCGTCCATGATATGGCGCCAAAATCAAGAGTGGCGCGATCACCTCTTACCAGTTCACGCTCCCCCGTCGGCCCGGGGCGCACCAGGAATGAATCAACCTGCATCGGCGCAGCGGCGGCGCTGTTGGGGACAATCTCGAATGCCACCTGCCACCTGCCCAACAGCTTCTCCGAGGCCCTGATCGGCACCCGCTCGTAATCGGTGGTGTGACCGTTGAAGCCGACGCGAAGCATGGCGTCCGTCAATCGTGGAGAAACGCCAATTTGGAAATTTACACTCTCAACATCTGCGAAACGATCGTCGAGGTCATACACTACCATTGTGTCACTCTCGAGTCGCAACCCCTCTTCCACAATCGGGAAATCGGGATGTACGACAGTAATGACGTGGGGGCCGGACTCGAGTGAATCCACAACGGTACGCAAGATCGTGAGAAACATCTCTTCCGACAAGGGCCCCCTGCGCTTGACGAGCTGCTCGCAGCCCTCACCGTCAATGAAGGGAACGACGATGGCTCGGTCCTGGGAAAAAAATCGACGATACCACACGTGTTGGGGTGATCCAGCAGGGAGAGAATCTTGGCTTCCTTCTGAAACTTCTCGGCGTCTTGATCTCTCTTAAGGAACTTGACAACCACCCGCTGTTCGCGGAGTGAGACATTGTGACCCTCGTAGACGTCTCCAACCCCCCCGCTTCCAAGGTAACCGGTGATCATGTACTTGTCCACCAGCGCCCAGCCGATTATGCCAAGGGGGTCAGCCTTGCGGTCACGCGAGTCCTCGCGCCAGGTATTTATTCCGTTGCTCTCAGGCATGTCTCGCTCTGTGAAATGTTGTCAGTCTAAGTATGCGAGGACCGGCACCGGCTGTCAAGTTTGGAAAAACGGGGGTGGAAATCTCGCGAAACGGCGGTGTCGGAACCCGGCGACGAAATATAGAAAACCTCTCCGGTGGGCACCGGAGAGGTATAGGGCAAAATAGACACCAGACATACCGGGGGAGGGAGGATACGGTAATGCCCGGCATTCCCAAGATGCGACAGACTGCAAGAAAAGTCAAGACGAATCTTGCCCTGCCCGTAAATCCGGTGTAATTGCATATGTTACCGCAAAGTGATAATGTC
>JAGLXI010000235.1 GCA_023132995.1 Candidatus Zixiibacteriota bacterium
GGTAACTTATCCGCCCGACGTGATCTCGGTCCTTGAGGATGCCGACGACCACCGCGCGGAACTGGAGACGGTCCTCTCCCACTATGCTACCGACGACGATTCCCTCAAACTTCAGGCCGCATTCTACCTGGTCGCCAACATGGAAGGGCACAGTTACGTGACTTACAGCCTGCGTGACACGGCCGACGCCGAGATCAGCTTCAATGTTCTTGACTACCCGGACTATGCCACGCTGAAGGCGGCCCTCGACACCATGGAAGTCGAGCGCGGAGAACTTGATTTCGAAAGGAATGAGATCGTCTACGACCTGGATACCATCGCGGCTGATTTCCTGATCAACCAGATCGACTTTGCTTTCCGGGCCTGGCGTGAAAAACCCTGGGCGAAGCGCCTCTCGTTCGAGGATTTCTGCCGGTACGTCCTTCCGTACCGGGGCAGTAATGAACCGCTGGAGCCATTCAGGGTGATGTTCCGGGAAAAGTACGAAGACATCGAAGCCCGCATGAGTGATCCGGCTGATCCGATCGAGGCCGCGACTTTGATTAACGACGACATCAAATCCTGGTTTTCATTTGACCCGCGATATTACTGCCATCCCTCCGATCAGGGATTGTCCGAGATGCTCAAAAACCGCATGGGACGCTGCGAGGATATGACCAACTTGACCATCTATGCCATGCGGGCCAACGGCCTGGCGGTAACCAGCGATTATACCCCTCACTGGGCAAATGCAGGAAACAACCACGCCTGGAATGCGATCGTCACTCCCGGCGGCGAAGTGATTCCCTTCATGGGCGCCGAAAGCAACCCCGGCAAGTACCGCCTGGCCAACAAGATGGCCAAGGTCTATCGCAAAATGTTCGGCAAACAGGCCGGGAATCTCATCTTCCAGGAGAAGAAACAGGAGAAGACACCCGGCTGGCTATCCGGCAAGAGCTACATGGACGTAACCGCCGACTACGTGGACGTTTGCGACGTAACGGTTGTGTTCGAGCGGGAAATCCCCGATTCGGTGGATATTGCCTACCTGTGCGTTTTCAATTCCGGCGAGTGGAGAGCGATTCACTGGGGCAGAATAAACAACGGCGGGGCGGTGTTCGTCGACATGGGCAAAGATATCGCATACCTTCCGGCGCTCTATATAAATAAGGAAATCCTGCCGTTCGGCGCGCCGTTCATCCTCCACCCGGACGGCAGCATTCGGGAGTTGAAATCACAAGACGGCGAGACTATGTCAGCCTCGCTGGTCTCCACCACTCGTCGCAAACAGGCGGCATCCACCGATGGAATCGACAGAACCTTCCTGACCCCGGGGCAGGAGTATGAGTTGTTCTACTGGTCCGACGGCTGGCAATCGCTGGGGAAGTCCGTCGCGGGTGACGAGGCGCTGGTATTCGAGAACCTTCCTGCGGGGTGCCTCTACTGGCTGGTTGCGGACAGCTCCGACCACGAGGAACGCATATTCACGATAGAAAACGGTGAGCAAGTCTGGTGGTAGCCGGCGTCTGCGGCTGGCAAGAGATAGGGCGGTGTTCGTAACATATTGTGTTATAGACGATTGTGCACAATTGTTGTTGCCGATTAATTCAACCGACTAAGGACCAAGTAGATAGGGTCAACATTCTTATTGACATTTAGTGCAATAGGGACGATACTTATTGCAGGGAAAGGCAGTTTACTGCAATAAGAACTCGTGCTTGATCGAAACATGGCAAAAATATGGGCATATTCTATATTTTTCTGTGGTTTTTCCGAAAAACTATAGTATAATAATATAGATACTTATCCATTGAGGCGGGAGTCATGAGCGCAAATCCCATCGACCAACGTATTGGTACCAGGCTAAGGCGAGTTCGAAAAACACTCGGCTTGAGCCTCGAGGCCGTGAAGAACAAAGTCGGCTTCAGCAACTATCAAACATTATCGGACATTGAGACAGCCAAGCGGCCCGCTAAAGCATCAGAACTCGCACGGTTATGTGAACTGTATTGTAAAGACACCTGGTACTTTCTTCGAGAAGACGAGCCACAAGAGATGCCAATGGTCTGCGCCTGGCGTGGTGATACACTGAATGCTGACAACAAACTTCTGGTTGAAGCACAGGTCTACCGATTGGCGGGATACTATCAGCTTCTAGAGGAATTGACCGAGGAGTCACATTCGCTCAAATATGAGCCATGGCCCAAGACCCATGATAGGCTTACTTTCGAAATCGTAGCCGACAAGGCCGAAGAACTAGTTTGTGACTTGAATCTCGGAGCTCGACCCAGCGCGAGCCTGTGGCAGGCACTGGAAGTTGATTGTCACATAAAGGTCCTGCATTGTGAACTGCAAGGTGTTGGTTCGGCACTGACCGCATTTGGTGAGTACGGTTGGCTGATTGCGGTGGATTCCAGACAGGTCCCTTGGAGAAGCAACTTCAGCCTTGCACATGAGCTTTTCCATCTACTATCTCATAACTACTATCCTCTGGCCGAAATACACTTGGAAGACGCCGGGCGTACCGAACCGCAGGGCAAACCTCGATACGAGGTCCTTGCGGACGTCTTTGCTGCTGCTCTGCTTATGCCCAGTGAACGAATGGTCAATCAACTAGATAAGAGAATCGTTGAGAACAAGATCACCTGGAGTGACTTGATAGGCATTGCCACGCATTTCGATGTCTCGATCGAGGCACTCCTGTGGAGACTGGTCAGTCTCAAGAGACTGCAAAAGGAGTGCGTTATCGAACTTCTGCGGTCAAACGAGTTCAGAGCCCATACTGAGGCCGAACGTCCGATAGAACGTAAACACGCGGCATTATTTTCCAGACGTTTTGCTGAATTGGGCATAAGGGCACTCCGACGGGGTAAAATCTCCAAGGGCAGATTCTGTCAGATATTCGACACTACCCGTGCTGAATTCGCCGGCTTTGTGGCACAATATGGAGATTTCCAATACACGGATGATAACACGGGAATGCAAGCCGAAGGGGTCTCTCTTATTCCTCCGGCCGATCTTGCTGCGGGGTCTCCGGGAACTTGAAATAGGGGGCACAATCAGATCGCATGAATGGTAAACCCCACTTGATCATACCTGATGCGGATGTAGTGATCGATCTGCACGCATTGGGATTGTGGGATAGCTTCGTTGAAAAGAACAATGTTTATCTGGCTGATACCGTCGTTGGCGAGGCACGCTTTTACCCAGTAGGCAGAATGCAATTCTCATCTGACCCGAATAACACGTATATCCCGAAAAACCCCGTTGACCTTACGGACGATATCGATTCGGGGAAAATCACAATAATCGCCCTCAATGCCTCAGACATGATCCCATTGTTGCAGGAAGCGCAGAAGATGGGCGCTCACGACAGGATACATCCCGGTGAAGAGGAAACACTTGCTGCGGTTTTCACGACGCATCCCGAACTGACTCTGTGCTTCAAAGACAGGGGCGCAGTTGAGTGTGCTGTTCTGGTTGGGCTCAAGGACAAGTGTATCTCTGTAGAGTGCGCTTTGCAGCAATGTGGGCTCGGCAGAAAACTCGCCTATGGCCTATCTGAAAAGCGATTTCGGCGCATTGTCAAGGCTGCCGAACAAGAACGGGTGCAGAAGCTTTAGTCCTGAGTATCTCCGCGTTCGCGCTGAGCGAAAGTTAATTGTTGATTTCACCCCTTGCCCGCCGGTAGCTTGCCGGAAAACAGTAGAGAGGAAAGGGTGAAACGATGTCCGATTTTCAGTATATCCACGCTCGCCAGATTCTCGACAGCAGAGGCACGCCGACTATCGAGGTCGATGTCTGCCTCACCGACGGCTCCCTCGGACGGGCGGCAGTTCCCTCGGGAGCCTCCACCGGGGCGCACGAGGCGGTAGAGCTTCGCGACGGTGACAAGAACATCTTCTTCGGCAAGGGCGTAACGAAGGCCGTTGCCAACGTCAATGAAAAGATCGGTCCGGCCCTGATCAAGGACGATGTCGATCCGTTTGACCAGACGACACTCGACAACTACCTGATCCGGCTTGACGGCACCGAGAACAAGGCCAAGATGGGTGCCAATGCTATCCTTGGCGTGTCGCTCGCTACCGCCAAGGCGGCCGCCGAGTCGCGGGGAAGGTTCCTGTATGAATACATCGGGGGATGCAACTGCAAAATCCTCCCGGTGCCGATGATGAATATCCTCAATGGCGGTAAGCACGCCGACAACAACGTCGACCTGCAGGAGTTCATGGTCATGCCTGTCGGGGCGGGGAGTATTCACCGGGCGCTCCAGATGGGAGCCGAGGTGTTCGGCCATCTTAAGAAGGTGCTGGCGGGCAAGGGCTACAATACTGCCGTCGGTGACGAGGGCGGATTCGCGCCCGACCTGCAGTCCAATGAGCAGGCACTGGAAGTAATCATGGAGGCTATCGAGAAAGCGGGCTACAAGGCGGGCGAGGATATCATGCTTGCGCTCGACCCGGCCTCGACCGAGTTCTATGACGCTGAAAGCCGCACCTACAACCTTGCCGCCGAAGGTCGCAAGCTAAGCTCAGACGAGATGATCGACTTCTATGCCGGTCTGGTCGAGAAGTACCCAATCATATCAATAGAGGACGGCCTGGCTGAGGACGACTGGGACGGCTGGCAGAAAATGACCGCTAAATTGGGTAAGATCATCCAGATTGTAGGCGATGACCTCTATGTGACCAATCCCAAGAGGCTGGCGCGCGGAATCGAGGAACAGTGTTCCAACTCGATCCTGATAAAGCTCAACCAGATCGGAACACTGACGGAAACGCTGGACGCCATCACTATGGCGCAGAAGGCGGGCTTTACGGCGGTAGTGTCGCACCGTTCCGGCGAGACCGAGGACGCAACGATAGCCGACGTTGTGGTGGCCACCGGCGCGGGTCAGATCAAAACCGGCTCGATGTGCCGCACTGACCGCATTGCCAAGTACAACCAACTGCTGCGGATAGCCGAGACAATCGGCGGCCAGGCGGTCTATCCCGGCATGGACACGTTCTATAACCTCAGGAGTTGAGGGCACATGGCCGGTCTTCTGCCCGGTCGGCAGTGGCCGCAGGGAAGTATTCGTTGATAGCGCAGAGTCGTTTCGCACCTGAGATAGTCGGGTCTGTCGGTGAGGCGGGCCACTTGGGTGGTACTGTTTGACTTCCGGTGGTGATGGCGCGGTAGTCCGGCTCGAAATGAGAACAAGCACTATAGAAAGGTTCTCTTGATATGAGCAAGCTTTGTTTGATTTTGGCCGCAGCCGTTGTGCTTCTGTTCCTTGGTTGTGCTGACAGCGACGATGCCACCAACCCGACCCTCAATGAGGGCGAGGATCCCGGCAAGAGCATCACGCTGGATCATGTTGACGGTCTGGTGAATGGACGTATTCCTCTCGGCCAGGAGGCCACCTTCCACATCCGCCTCGCCAACAGCACCGGGAATGCAATCGCGGGCATCACCAACGGTCTGCGGGTTTACTCCCTCGACGCCGAATGGACAACGACCGTTGGCGTCAGCACCGGCGCCATCACGAACCAGATGCTTGAAACGCAGTACATCAACCAGTTCAGCATCACTGGTTCGGGGGCTGACACGGTCGGGTTCGGCGCTTTCAAGCTGCAATCTGACGGCATTCCGGACGGCTTTGACGCGGTCTGTTACGAGATCACCATCGGCCCGATCGAGACAGCAGCCGGCAGTTCGATCTGTCTGGACTCGTCTTTTTACCCACCCAGTGGTGTCTGGCTATGGTCTGGATCGGACTTGCCCAAGTTCTTCCCCGGCTGGGACGGCCCCCACTGCTACACGATTGGGGAGTAGCTGGCGCTTGTTCTCGAGTCCGGGCTGGGGACCGCACAGTACGGCCTCCCAGCGCTATCTCGTTAGTAAATTGGTGCTTACGGCGACCGTACGGATTGTCATTCCTCCACAGGTCGGGCACGTGAGACCAACTAGCCCGGCGCTCAGTAGCAAATAGGGTTCGCGAACAGGTCGATTTTCCCAAAGCCGATTCACTAGCAAAAAAATAACAGGTTTTGCAGAAACCTCTTGACAGCTCCGGTGTTAGAATGTATTGTTAGCACTCGCCGGTAGTGAGTGCTAATAGCGGCGCCGGCGATTGGTAGGAGAGATGATGAATCCAGCTGATAGATGCTGGTCTTAAGATGTTGAAAAACAATCGTAACCTGTTAACATACACAAACTTGGAGGAATGAAATGCACGTAAAACCGCTTGCAGACCGGGTAGTGGTCAAGCCGCTCGAACTGGAAGAAATGAAAAAGGGCGGGATCATTATTCCTGACACGGCCAAGGAAAAGCCGATGGAAGGCGAAGTTATCGAAATCGGCACCGGCCGCATCACTGAAGACGGTAAGAAAATGCCGATCGAGGTCAAGAAGGGCGACCGTATTCTCTACGGTAAATATTCCGGCACCGAAGTCAGCATCAATGGTGATGAGTACCTCATAATGCGCGAATCCGACATATTCGCGATCATCCAGCAGAGCTGAGTATCACAGGAAGGAATCAAGAAATGTCTAAGCTCATAAACTTTGAAGCTGACGCCCGCGCCAAACTGAAGATCGGCGTGGACAAACTGGCTGATGCGGTCAAGGTCACACTTGGCCCCAGGGGTCGCAATGTTGTAATCGACAAGAAGTTCGGTTCCCCGACGGTCACAAAAGACGGTGTCACGGTGGCCAAAGAGATCGAACTGGAAGATGCTGTCGAGAATATCGGCGCCCAGATGGTCAAAGAAGTGGCGTCCAAGACGTCCGATGTGGCTGGCGACGGCACCACCACGGCCACGATTATCGCCCAGGCGATCTATCGTGAGGGCCTCAAGAACGTCACGGCCGGAGCCAATCCGATGCCGATCAAGCGTGGAATAGACAAGGCCGTGCTGACGATATCCGAGGAGATCAGGAAGATGTCCAAGCCGGTCTCCGGCAAGACGGAGATCTCCCAGGTGGGTACAATCTCCGCCAACAGTGACCATCACATCGGCGATCTGATCGCCGAGGCGATGGAGAAAGTTGGCAACGACGGCGTCATTACCGTCGAGGAAGCCAAGACCGCCGAGACGACCATGGAAGTCGTGGAGGGTATGCAGTTTGACCGCGGCTACGTGTCTCCCTACTTTGTTACCAATCCCGACAGCATGGAAACGGTTCTTGAAGACCCGATGATTCTCATTCACGACAAAAAGATATCTGTCATGAAAGACCTGCTGCCGGTTCTTGAGAAGGTTGCGCAGGCAGGCAAGCCCCTCATGCTCATCGCTGAGGATATTGATGGCGAAGCGCTGGCCACGCTGGTGGTCAACAAGCTGCGTGGTACGCTCAAAGTAGCCGCGGTCAAGGCCCCCGGATTTGGCGATCGTCGCAAGGCCATGCTCGAGGATATTGGTATCCTCACCGGCGCCAAGGTGATCTCCGAGGAAGTCGGGTTCAAGTTGGAAAACGCCGTGATGTCCGACCTGGGAACGGCCAAGAAGATCACTATCGACAAGGACAACACGACTATCGTTGAAGGGGCCGGCACCAAAGAGGATATCAAGGCCCGGATCGGTCAGATTCGCACTCAGATTGAAGACACCACTTCCGACTACGACCGCGAGAAGCTCCAGGAGCGGCTTGCGAAGCTGGCTGGTGGTGTTGCTGTCATCAATGTCGGCGCAGCCACCGAAACCGAGATGAAAGAAAAGAAGGCTCGTGTCGAGGATGCTCTCCATGCTACTCGCGCTGCTGTCGAGGAAGGTATCATTCCGGGTGGCGGCGTGGCCCTGTTGCGAGCTTTGGCCTCTCTTGATAAGGTCGAGTGCAATGCCGAGGAGAAAACCGGTGTTAATATTGTGCGTAAGGCGCTCGAAGAACCGATTCGCCAGATCTCCGAGAACGCCGGTCTCGAAGGCTCCGTTGTGGTCAATAAAGTCATGGGTGAATCCGGGGCTTTCGGCTACAACGCCCAGACCGACACCTTCGAGGACCTGATGAAAGCCGGCGTCATTGACCCGACCAAAGTCACTCTCCACGCCCTGGAGAACGCCGCGTCCATCGCCGGACTGCTTCTGACTACCGAAGCGGTGGTGGTTGACAAGCCCGAGGACAAGAAGGGCGCCCCTGACATGGGCGGCATGGGTGGTGCCGGTGGCATGGGCGGAATGGGTGGCATGTACTAAGCCGCTTCAATTCAATGACTATGAACGCTCAAAGACCCGGTCACATCGGCCGGGTCTTTCTCTTTTACGGAATATTCTGTCTGGCATATCTTAACTGCAGATCCCCTATTGTTGTACTCATCGAGGATGTCGGTTGCGAAAGCGGAGTTTAGAATAACCCGAATGTTACGCCGGGTAAAACCATAGTTGGTGACGAGAAAAAAGGCCAGTGCTGTATAGCCGACCAGCACGAGATGTCCGTCGCCAATTTCAAAGAAAGTTCGGTTGCATCCGAGGTGAGAATGGTGAATCAGAGCCCACGTCCCCCCCGATAACGCAGTTCCGACAATGGTGGCACCCAGCCCGTGGAGGATGTCTAATAGTCCGTCCAAGTATGTGACAATGTGACTCCTCTTTCCGTCACTTCGCATCGACGAGTTGTAGTATTGGTTCACAATTGCCCAAGCGGTCCGCTTGTCAAACCGCCGAATGACATCGTCGTTGATCAATTGTCCGCTCTCACCACATACCCCGAGCATTCGCGAATCGCCGCATGCAAGAGCCTTCAATGGCTTACCGTAATTGATAATGACTGATGGGATGCACCAATACAGCGACCAATAGACTGTGGAAAATATGTAACCCAAAACGCCTGAGCCAAAGAACACCGCAAGTACAATAGCAAACGCGCTGTTCATGGCATCTGATCCAGCCACGGACTTGACGAGATCTATGTCCGTGAATATCAAGGCGATGGTCAGTTCGACAAGAAAGACCAACCCAGGAAGCGTGTACCGCAGAAACCGTTTGAATTCCCTCATGCCGCCGCGTCTCCTTCCTTTTTCACGACTAACCTACCCGGCTGTCAACTGTGGCCGAGTTTGCCTTGATGCGATTCGCCACTGCATTCCCAACATAACAAGGAGGTCAGCAATGTTACCGCAAAGTGATAATGTCC
>JAGLXI010000236.1 GCA_023132995.1 Candidatus Zixiibacteriota bacterium
TTCCCCAGCATCTGCGGGCGGATCTGTCCCGCCCCTTGCGAGGCCGAATGCCGCCGCGGCGATCTGGACCAGCCGGTCGCTATCCGCCAACTCAAACGTTTTTTAGGCGACTGGGAGCGTAAGAACGGCCGCAAGCCCCTCAAGCCGACCGAAGATAAAAAAACTGAAAAGGTGGCCGTGATCGGGGCCGGGCCGGCAGGACTCACCCTCGCCAGGGAGCTTAAGCTCAAGGGCTATAATGTAACTATCTTTGAAGCCAATCCAAAGGCGGGTGGCGTGCTTATATCGGGGATCCCGCCCTACCGGTTACCGCGGGACGTAATCGAGTGGGAGATCCAGGAGATCTTCGATTTGGGCGTCGAGCTCAAGGCCAACACCAGTGTCGGTAAGGACATAAGCTTCGATCAGATAAAAAACGATTACGACGCTGTATTCATCGCCACCGGAACTCCCCGCGGGCGCTCGATGAAACTCGAAGGCGAGGACACGATCAGCGGGCTGTACGACTGCATACAGTTTCTCCGGGAAGTAAACCTTGAGGATCGCAAGAGTATCGGCAAGAATGTCATCGTGGTCGGGGGCGGCAATGCCGCTATCGATGCGGCCCGTACCGCACAGCGCCTCAATACCGAGAACGTCACCATTGTCTACCGCCGCTCGCGGCACGAGATGCCGGCCAACCCGACCGAGGTCCGTGCCACGATCGAAGAAGGCATCCAGATCAAGTTTCTGGCCAACCCGGTGCGACTAATAGCCGATAAGAAAAATAAGCTCACCGGGGTCGAGTGCATCAGGATGGAGTTGGGTAAGCCGGACGAGAGTGGCCGCCGGCGCCCGGTTCCGGTTGAAGGTTCCGAGTTCATCATCGAAGCCGATGTGCTGATACCCGCTATCAGTCAGGAGCCGGACCTGACGTTCTTCGGAGATAAACTTCAGCCCAAGACTACGCTCGTGAAAACGCTGTCGGTCGACACGGTTACGCTCGAGACTACCGTACCGGGAGTCTTCGCCGGCGGCGACGTGGTCTCTGGTCCGGCTACGGTTATCGAGAGTATCAACGCCGGTCTGCGTGCCGCCGAGTCGATAGACCGTTATCTGAAGAAGGAAGACATGCACGCCGGTCGCGAAGAGGCTGAGCAGAACCTCGCGAAGCGCGATATCGACGGCGAGCCGATGATTCCGCGCCACAAGATCCCTGAGATTTCAACAGAAGAGCGCACAGGCAATTTCAATGAAGTCGAGCTCGGCTGGGACGAAGAGACTGCTGTCGCCGAGGCAAAACGCTGCCTCGATTGTGCTGCCTGCTGCGAATGCCTGATGTGTCTTGAGGCTTGTGAGGCCTTGGCAATCGATCATAACATGAAGCGCGAAGAAATCATCACCCTCGAAGCCGGCGCAATAATCGCAGCTCCTGGTTACGAACTGTTCAATGCCGACAGCACCAAAGAACTCGGCTACGACCGCTTCCCCAACGTGCTCGCCAGCCTGGAGTTCGAGCGGTTGCTCTCTGCCAGCGGACCGACAATGGGCGAGATACAACGGCCATCTGACGGCAAGCACCCTGAAAGCATCGCCTTCATCCAGTGTGTGGGTTCCCGCACGGTGGAAAACAACTACTGCTCGTCGGTTTGCTGTATGTATGCGACCAAGGAGGCGGTGATCGCCAAGGA
>JAGLXI010000237.1 GCA_023132995.1 Candidatus Zixiibacteriota bacterium
ACATTAATTGTGAGTCAATTCGTACCGCGCCGGGCAGGCCGCAACGCTGCCAAAACCGCTTGACTATCCTGCTCAACCTCCCATATTGTACCGCCTTGAGAAACTGACCCAAACGGCATTAGTGCAGTATTGGAGACGAGTGAAATGATAACGAAACAACAGGCTCTTGACTATCACAGCAGAGGTAAACCGGGCAAGGTTGAAGTCAATTCGACCAAGCCGTGTCGTACGCAGTTGGATCTTTCCCTGGCCTACACCCCCGGGGTCGCCGAACCATGTATGGAGATCCATAGAAATCCCGGTGACGTTTACAAGTATACCGCCAAGGGGAATCTGGTGGCGGTGGTGTCCAACGGCACCGCCGTACTCGGTTTAGGCAATATCGGCGCCGCCGCGGGCAAGCCGGTGATGGAAGGAAAAGGGGTGCTCTTCAAGCGGTTTGCCGATATCGACGTATTCGATATCGAGCTTGAGACCGAAGACCCGGACGAAATCATCAAGTGCTGCCAGCTCTTAGAGCCGACTTTCGGTGGTATCAACCTTGAGGACATCAAGGGGCCGGAGTGCTTCTACATTGAAGAGACCCTTCGAAAGACCATGAATATCCCGGTCTTTCACGACGACCAACACGGCACGGCGATCATCTCCGCAGCGGCGCTGATCAATGCTCTGGACCTATTGGAGAAAGATATAGGCAACATCCGCGTCGTCTTCAGTGGGGCGGGCGCGGCCGGTATAGCCTGCGCCAAGCTCTACTGCTCTCTCGGCGTGAAGCATGAGAACATCCTGATGGTGGACTCAAAGGGCGTCATGTATGAGGGCCGGGGTGACAAGTTCAACAAGTATAAGCAGGAATTCGTGCGCGAAACCCAAACGCACACTCTGGCCGAGGCTATGAAAGACGCTGACGTTTTTGTCGGTGTCTCGGTCAAGGACATTGTTACCAAGAAGATGGTCAAGTCGATGGCAAAAGACCCCATCATCTTTGCCATGGCCAACCCCGATCCTGAGATCACCTACCCCGATGCCGTTGACGCCCGGTCGGATGTTATCATAGCTACCGGGCGAAGCGACTACCCCAACCAGGTCAACAATGTGCTTGGGTTCCCTTTCATATTCCGCGGCGCCCTGGATGTCCACGCCACGGCCATAAACGAGGAGATGAAAATCGCCGCTGTGAATGCGCTGGCGAAACTGGCCAAGCAGGACGTACCCGAACAGGTCGCCAAAGCGTATGGAGTGGACCATTTCAAGTTCGGCCGGGAGTACCTGATCCCGAAACCGTTTGATCATCGCATTTTGGTATGGGAAGCAGCAGCCGTGGCCCAGGCAGCCATGGAAACGGGCGTGGCCCAGCGTCCGGTGGATATCGAAGAGTACAAAAACGAACTGGCCGCCCGGATCGGCCAGGGACGCAATTTGATGCGCGTTGTGACCGGCAAAGCTAAGCGTAATCCCAAGAGGATAGTCTTTCCCGAGGGTGACTCCACCCGCATTCTCCGTGCCGCTCACATTGTGGCCAGGGAGGGAATCGGCCATCCAATAATACTGGGCAAACCGGACACCATCCGCGCTCTGGCACGCGAGCACGAAATCGATCTGGACGATATCGAACTTCTCGATCATCTGGCCTCCGACAAGATGGAGGTATATGCCAACAAATACTACGAGAAACGCTCTCGTAAGGGAGTGACCCTGACGCGCGCTCTGCGCCGGATGCGCGAACGCACCTACTTCGGCATCATGATGCTGGAGTTAGGCGACTGTGACGCCGTCCTGTCCGGAGCAACCATGGACTACCCCTCGACAATTCTGCCCGCTCTGGAGATAATCAGTCTGAACGAAGGGATCACTCGGGTTTCCGGACTGTTTGCCATGATTCAGAAGGACAAGGTCTACCTCTTTGCTGATACCATGGTCAATTCCGATCCGACGCCCGAAGAACTGGCTGAGATCGCCCTGGGTGCAGCCAATACAGCTCATGCTTTCAATCTGACCCCGAAGATTGCCATGCTATCGTTCTCCAACTTCGGATCCGCCCGTCGTCCTGAATCGGCGAAGGTGGCCCTGGCGACCGAGATCGTCAAGCGCAAGGCTCCGAATCTGATTGTCGACGGTGAGATGCAGGCCGACACCGCCCTGATGCCGGAGTTCAGACAGAAGTACTATCCCTTCTCGCAGTTGAAGGACGAAGCCAACGTGCTGATATTCCCCGATCTGAACTCGGGCAGCATCGCCTACAAACTGGCGCAGCGGTTGGGCGGCCTTCAGGCGGTGGGACCGATCCTGGTGGGGTTCTCCAAGGCGATCCACGTGCTGCACCGTACGCTCGATGTGAATGAGATCGTCGACATGGCGGCCATTGCCGTCGTGGACGCCCAGAAGTAGACCTTACGGCAATGTGAGGCGGAGCGAGATACGGCTCCTCCGGCCCGGCGGAGTGTGATCTATAGGGGTGCCTGCTGTCTGAGTTAACCGGGACAGCATCGGCTGACGTAAAAAACATCCTGAGACGCATTTTAGATTGCACTTGTCTTCTTTTCGCGGTAAACTTATTCCCAACGGTTTCGATATAGTCAATATGTGCGACAATGCGGACGAACCGCAAGCGCACTCGCGGCCGGGATCGGCTCGACAGGTGGCTGGAAGTTAAAGGGATTTAGCTTGGGCATTTTCGACATTCTCTCCAACGACATCGGTATTGACCTGGGCACCGCCAATACGCTTGTCTACGTTCGCAACCAGGGAATCGTGCTTAACGAGCCCTCCGTCGTAGCCGTGGAGAAGTCAACAGGCAAAGTGCTGGCTATCGGCTCTGCGGCCAAGGAGATGATGGGTCGCACGCCGGGAGGGATATCAGCCATCCGCCCGCTGAAGGACGGCGTTATTGCCGATTTCGAGATATCCGAAAAACTGATCGCCGACTTCATCCGGCGCGTTGTCAGGCACCGCTATCTTATGAAACCGCGGGTAGTTGTATCGGTGCCGTCCGGCATCACCGAGGTCGAGAAGCGGGCCGTGCGCGACTCGGCCGAAAACGCCGGCGCCCGCGAGGTTTACCTGCTGGCCGAGCCGATGGCAGCCGCGATCGGAATCGGTCTACCGGTCGAGCAGCCTTCGGGTTGCATGATTATCGACATAGGCGGCGGCACCTGCGAAATTGCCGTTATCGCCCTCAACGGGATTGTCAACGACACCTCCATCAGGGTCGCCGGCGACGAGTGCAACGAAGCCATGATCATGTACCTCAAGAAGAACTACAACCTGCTGATCGGAGAGTTGACCGCCGAGGACATCAAGATCAGACTGGGGTCGGCCTATCCGCTGGACAAGGAACTGTCCGCCGACATCAGGGGCCGCGACCTCGTGGCCGGGGTGCCGAAAACTCTCAAGCTGTCCTCGGTGCAGGTGCGGGAAGCTCTCGCGGAAACGATTGACAAGATCGTAGAGGCCGTGCGCCAGGCGCTGGAGCGGACACCGCCGGAGTTGGCTTCGGACATACTGGAACGCGGGATAATCCTCACCGGCGGCGGCAGTCTTCTGAGGGGACTTGACAAGAGACTGCGCCAGGAAACCAACCTGCCCGTCAACGTCGCCGAAGATCCGCTCACCTGTGTTGTCCGCGGGACAGGGAAAGTGCTCGAAGACTTCTCCGCTTACCAGAAGGTGCTCGAGAAGAGCCGCCGGGATTGAGTCGAAATCCGTTCGGTAGCCACAGGCCGGGGATCTCCCGGCTTTTTTTTGTTCTGGATTGCAGCAGGCATTAATCTTTTCATGGGGTCGGTGGTCTTACAGTTGAAAGTTGAGGCGTATGGCCAAAGATGGCAATGAAGTTATTGACGAACTGGCGACCAGGGCGAGAGCGGGTGACCGCGAAGCCTTCTCGCAGATAGTGCGGCTGATGATGAACAAAGTGATCGCGCTGACATACCGAATGACGGGAGAAATAGAAACCGCCCGTGACCTGGCCCAGGACACCTTCCTGGCCGCTTATGAAAAGCTGAACACCTTCAGGGGCGAAGCGACCTTCACGGGCTGGCTTTACCGGATAGCCACCAACAAAGCCCTCAATCACCTCAAGTCAGCGTCGACGAGATCGGCGGCGCTTGAGGATGCTGCTCCGCAGTTGGCTGCACAGGCTGCCGCGGCTTTCCCCAACCCTGAACAGGTTACGACCCACAAGCTTCTGATCAACGACATACTTGGTTTTATGCGGCAGCTTCCACCTCAGCAGCGGCTGGTCTTTGAACTGCGGTTTTATCAGCACATGCCGTTTGAGGAGATCGCCCGGACTGTCGGCAGGGCCGAAGGTACCGTCAAGACCCACTACCGGCAGGCGGTGGCCAAACTCAGCAAGTATACCCGAAAGAAAGGCTGGAGATCATGAACTGCTCTGACTTTCAGGAGGAACTCGCTCTCTACTTCGGGCAGGAAGAACTTCCCGCGGCGCTGGTCGCCCATTTGCGGCAGTGTTCGCGTTGCCGGTCATGGTGGGAGGAAATGGACAGCCTGGCGAGAGGTCTGCCGGAAGACGCCGCCTTCCATCCGGATAGCCGATCCACCGAGTTGCTGATCTCGCAGGTCGAAAACGCCCTTACAGAATCAGCCGTCGCGCTGCCGAAACGCGGCTCGTGGCTTGAGAGACTGGACCTGGCCGTCCGCTGGCAGCGAGTCCTGCCGGCTGCCGCTGCCGTCGCTCTGGTCGTGACTATTGGCTGGATGTCCTACCTGTCCGGCCTTTCCACCGGCGCCGACCAGGCCGCGCAGGGACCGCCCGCCGACACCTACGAGATACTTCTGGCCGATTCCGAATTAGAGGAGCCGGACCGCCTGACACTCGATGCCCTCCTTGAGGATTTCGCGGCCGGGCAACATGTCGATATCGGCGAGAGGTTGCTTGATGATATCAGCGAGGAGGAGTTTGAGTATCTCAACAGCAGTTTTGATATAGGAGACATATTATGAAACTCTTGGCGCCTGTCCTGATTCTGGTAGCGGTCTTTGCGGCTCAAGCGGCGCCATGCCAGGAGGCTGCCGTCGCACCGGGGATACAGTATAAGACACCGGCTTATGGAGAACGGGGAGATTGGAAACCGATGTACGCCCAACTCGACAACGAACGTGGGCAATATCAGTTCGGGCGCCAGCGCCAGGCGGGACGACCACCCGAAGAGCGCGCTGAAATGCACCGGCAGCGCAAGTACATCGAGCAATTAAGGCTGCTGAAGCTGCTGGAACTGCTCGACCTTGACCAAAACCAGGAAGTCCCGTTCATCACCGCCTTTCACGCTATGAGGCAGGAAGGCTGCGATCTGGACAGCCGGCGAATCGCCCTTACCGAACAGCTTGCCGACGGCCTGCGCGAGCAGACAATCTCCGATAAACAGACGTACGATCTGATCGACAAGATCGTGGCCGCTGAACTGCAGAAACGCGAACTGATGGTCGCCTTTCTGAGCCAGGCTCGCGAAATCCTATCGGCCCGGCAGTTGGGCAGGCTGGTGATCTTTCAGGATCGGTTCGAGTTGGAACTGCTCGAGAGAGTGCAGGCCTTTCGTAAACTTGGCCGCAGGGGAATGGGTCCGGGAAGTCCAGGCTCACCGGGTGAACCGTTTGAAGACAGGTAGACTGAAACGATAGCAATGCAAATGAAAGGAGAAACCATGAAGAAGTTCACAATCCTTACGCTGATCGCCCTCCTGATGCTGGCCGGCGTCACTGCCGCCGGTCCCGGATGGCGCGATCGAGGGAGTGGCTACGGTCCCGGTCAGAATCCGCGGATGGGCGGGCAATTCGACGGAACCGGCCCGCATCCCATGATGGGTTACTGTCGCGACGGCAGAGGCATGAGAGGCGGAGGACGCGGCCCGGCCATGATCCTGGCTATGGCTGACGAGATCGGCCTGACCGATGACCAGCAGAACAAGCTCAAGAAAATGACGGTCGCTTTCCAGACCGAGATGGTCGACCTGCAAGGCGCTGTCAAGAAAGCGCAGATCAAAAAGAGAGCGTTGATACGTGACCGTGCCGACGAGAACGAAGTAGGATCCGCCATTGATGATCTCTCACGGCTGCGTGCCGATTTGCAGAAGGCGAGCTACGGCCATCGTCAGGCGATCCGTGCCGTTCTTACGTCGGAGCAGTTGGACAAGCTCGACGATATGTGCAAGATTCGAAAGGGAGCCGGCATTAGAGGCCATCCTGGCATGAAAGGCCACCAGGGTAAGATGGGCTGGGGGCAGAGCTGGTTCTTCGACGACGATTCTGACGACGACTCCTATGACGACGACAACTGACATCAACGACTGACCAGAGCCGGGGCGCTGTCATGCCCCAGGTCTGCATGACGGCGAAGCCCGCCTCCCACCGGAGCGCGGGCTTTGCTTTTTTAGTGGGGTGTAGACAAGGGGGGGATAGGGCTGCCGGGGCTAAGGTGAGCCAGTTAGATCCATGCAGTCCCCTATTCCCTGCGTAAGCTTCCCCAAATAGTA
>JAGLXI010000238.1 GCA_023132995.1 Candidatus Zixiibacteriota bacterium
CTCGCGGAACTGATAAGGAGTCGCGAATTCCGAGCCGTCGCAATTGGCGAGCGGTTTTGGTTCGACGTCGACACCCCGAAGAGCCTGAATCGGGCCAAGAGGACCTTGCTGCAGAATCTGTCCAAACCTGACGATGACGGTTTCATTGCCCACTACCTGAACCGTCCCATATCGCGTCGCATTTCTGAGATAGCGGTGCGCACTCCGATCAGCCCCAACGGAATCTCAATGATAGGTTTTGCGATCAGCGTTGTTGGTGCAGTCATGTTCAGTCTGGGTGGGCATGTTTGGACGATTCTGGCCGGTCTGGTTATTCAACTGGCTTCCATCGTTGACGGCTGTGATGGAGAGATTGCCAGGCTCAGATTTCAGTCCAGTAAGTTCGGTGGGTGGTTCGATACAATTCTGGACAGATATGCGGATACGGTAGTTGTGGCCGGTGTCGCTTTTGGATATTGGCTAACCCATCCGCATCCAGCCGTATGGTTAGGCGCGATATTCGCACTGACCGGCTTCATACTGGCAAGCTATACAAAAAAAGAGTTTGTGATTCGCTACCGGTCGGTGCCGCCAGGCGGTCTATTCGGCAGGCTGATAAAGAGGGACTTGCGAATCTTTGCAATAATGTTGGGTGCGATTGCGAATCTACCATACGAGATCATGTTGCTCGTAGGCCTCCTGTCTCACGCTGGAATCGGATGGATGCTGCTAAAGGGCCATCGGCAGATGAGGTAACAGCTACCCCACGACGCTGTTCAATACTCCGTCTGGAAAGGGAGGCCCGCTCAACTGGTCAGCCGGTCGAGACGACTCTTAGTGTCGGTGGCGATGTCAAACTCGATCTCAGGCTCGCCCCAGTACTTGAGGACTTCCCGGTATTTGGTGGTTGCCTGCGGGATATTGCCGAGGCCTTCTTCAGCCATGCCTATATAATAGACAGCGCGCAGGTAGTTAAACCCCGAGCTTGTCTGGAGCGGTCCCGAGATCAACTCCTGAAGGAGTTCTCTGCCCCTTGCGTATTGGCCGGTCTGGAGACGATTTGAATAGAAAGAAACATTACTAACAGCAAAAACCTTCGATACCGCCACTCTGAACGAAGGTTACGACACAGCCTGGCGGTCGGGTGGGTTCAGTAGTTGACGAAAGTACGCACCTGTCGCTCAGCTTTAGGTGCGGTCACACCGTGACTATGTCACTGTCTTGTAATCTGCTCCGAATCTTGAGGCAACCCGCTAATCCACGAGGCGTGACTCGGCGGCGGCGGTGTCCCTTACGGGTAGACGGAACTGATCCGGGCGCGCCCGCACTACTTCGCGCAGCCAGCCCTCCGGGTAGCCTTTTTCCCGGGGGCGACCGTCTTCATCTTTGACATAGCCGTCGTTGTATTTTGTCAGGAGACGTTCACCGAGTTCCCGCCATCGCCTGACCACCTGTTCGCCATGAGTGACGCAGTAGTCGGTCAGGTAGCGGGTCATAAGCTGCGGATTCGAGTCAGACAATCCCAGGGCCGTGGCATCCACCGCCGGCTGTAGCGCTATCAACGTACCTTCGATATCGCTCTGTACTTCCTGGATCTCCGGAAGCATGTACGAGTATTTCAGGCAGGCGATGTTGGACACGAAGTTGAACACCCACCAGGCCGACTCCCAGGAGAATTTCTGCAGGCTGCCGATAGTGTACGATTCCGGGATGGCGTCGATGCCGCAATAGAGCGGGAAATAGCAGGTCGTGTAGGTGTCGTCCACGCCGTACCAGAGGACGCCGCCAATGTGATCGGGAAGCCGGGAGCGCGACTGAGATACAAACGAGAAGCCGGTCTGCTGC
Organism: Candidatus Zixiibacteriota bacterium; assembly: GCA_023132995.1. Taxonomy (GTDB): domain Bacteria; phylum Zixibacteria; class MSB-5A5; order GN15; family FEB-12; genus JAJRTA01. Next base: position 1,825 of record JAGLXI010000238.1, read on the forward strand.
GTGGAGATCGGGCGTTCCCAGGCATATTGAACGGTGGTGTCGTCCAGTGAGAAAGTCATTGGCCGCCAGCGGTTGGGACAACCATAGGGACCGGCGTCGATACCCCCGGTCATATCGTAGTCGGTGCCTTCATAGTGATCGCGCATCAATGAAAACACGTCCGCCAGTGACAGCGGCTTGTCGGGCTTGATCCACAGGGGGTACGGCTCGGCGCTCTCTACGGCGCGATGATAGTCGGGTGAAAAATCCTGCGACGGGGCCGCACGGCGAAAGATGCTCCAGACCCGAGCATCGGCGTACCGCTGGTTTCGCGGCGTGGAAGGACAGTAGGCCTCACCGAAACGGAAAGGCTCGCCGGAACCGGGATCATAGTATCCCTTCTCGACCGCAAAAGAAATGACATTCCCCGAGTAGAGGCAGTTCTCCGGATCATCCAGCGGAAACTCGCCAATGCGCGCCTTGTTGGCGTGGCACGATATGAATCCGTCGGGAACCCGCACCGCCACCCATTGGGCGCCTTTTCCACCCTCGCCGGGGCCGATCATTTCCAGTATCCAGGCTTCGTTGGGATCGGCTATCGAGAATGACTCACCGGTGGAGCGATAGCCATACTTGGCCACCAGGTCGGTCATGATGTCTATTGCTTCCCTTGCCGTCCGGGTACGCTGCAGGGCCAGGCTGATCATATCCCAGTAGTGCAGCAGACCTTCGTTGTTGCGCAACTCCTCCCGCCCGCTGAAGGTCGTTTCGCTGATAGCCAGTTGGTGCTCGTTGATCAGAGCGACCACTGCGTAAGTATGCTCCACCTGGGTTATCCAGCCGCGGGTTTCACCGTGCCAGTCGGTGATCTCAAGCGAATCGCCCGGCTGGAAATCCGCCGCCGGGGTGTACTCCAGGTGTGGGTGGAACTCACCGTCACAGGTGTATGTGATCATAACCGAGCCGTCGTTGGATGCGCCTTTGGTAACCAGCAGATTGGTGCAGGCGTTTGTGTGCGGGGAAAACACGGCCATACTCACGCAGGCTAAGGTGATCGCAACAGCTGTTGTCTTTTTCATCGGGAACCGCCTTTCGTTTCGTCAGTTGCCAACCACCGGACGATACATGGCGGCGGCAGCTTCCGCAAACACAAAAGACACACAACTGGCTACAAGAACAGAGGTACCCCACCCAGAGCGACAGCGTCGGGTGGGTTCAAGGAATGATCCCACCTACCGCTCCGCTTTAGGTGGGGTACCAATCCGTTGAAGCCGTTGGGGTTTCGGCCTACTATCTTTTACTTCAACCAGAGTAGGGGCAAACCGGTCTGCTGCCCACGGGAACAAGCGCCCAGCGCGAATGCGTAGCTTGTTACTGCTACCCACCGGGACAAACGGTTGCGCTGCACGAAAATGCCGGTATCTTGGGGTATGGACGCGTATCGAAACCAAACAAGCAGAGACCACGTTGGCGGCAGCGAACTTCTCTGCCGGTTTCGGGAAGATCGTCCGAAATGAATCCTCAGGAAAAACGCGTGGAGCTTGAGGTAACCGACCTGGCCTTCAACGGCAAGGCGGTGGCGCACCTCAACGGCAAGGTAGTCTTTCTTGACGGCGGCCTGCCGGGGGAACTGGTCGAGGCGGAAATTATCCAGTCCCGGCCGCGCTTCGACCAGGCGCGTCTGCTCCGGATAGTGAGGAAATCACCGGAGCGGATGGAAGCCCGCTGCCGCCATTTCGAGCACTGTGGCGGCTGCACCTGGCAGGACCTCGACTACGCCCAGCAGTTGCGGTTCAAGCGGAAACAGGTGATCGACTGCCTGGAAAGGCTCGGGGACCAGAAAGATGTCGAGGTTCGGGAGATCATCGGATCGGAGCGACTTTTCTTCTACCGCAACAAGATGGAGTTCTCTTTCGATCTGACCGCCGACGGCAGCTTCACGCTGGGGCTGCATCGGCGCGGATGCTGGGACGAGATTTTTGACCTGACCGAGTGCCACCTGCAATCGGAAACATCCAATCGGCTGGTCTCCTGTATGCGTAGCTTCGTGGCAAGCAGGGACATCCCCGTCTATGATGTCCGGCGGCACACCGGCTTTATGCGATTCCTGGTAATACGCGAAACGGCTCACACCGGCCAGGTGATGGTCAACATTGTTACCGCCACAGGTGAAATCCCAGCCGCCTCGGAGCTTGTAGCACGGTTGAGAGATGAGTTCCCAGAGGTGACAACGATCATCCACAATGAGACCGACCGCAAGTCAAACGTCGCCACCGGAGACAGCGAGACGGTGCTGTGGGGCCCAGGATACATCGAGGAACAGCTGTTTCAATCGCGCTTTCGAATCCGCGCCAATTCCTTTTTCCAGACCAATTCCCGCCAGGCCGAAAGGCTCTACCGGACGGCCTTTGACATGCTGGAGGCCGGGCCGTCCGACCGTGTTCTCGACCTCTATTGCGGAACCGGCTGTATCGGTATTCTTCTGGCCGACTCGGTGGCCGAGGTGGTGGGAGTGGAGATAGTCGGCGAGGCGGTTCGCGCAGCGAGGGAGAACGCCGAGATCAACGGCGTCGCGAACATCAACTTTCACGAGAACAACGTCAAAGACTTCCTGAGAGAGAAGCCCCAGCAACCGGGATCGATTGATGTCGTGATTGTCGATCCGCCGCGGGCCGGTCTCAATCCGCGAGTGCTGAAGCAAGTAGCCTCCTTGCGTCCGTCGAAACTGCTGTATATATCCTGCAACCCGTCGACTTTCGCCAGGGACACCAGGCAACTGCAACAATACGGCTACCACCTGCCGGCCGTGCAGCCGATCGATATGTTCCCACATACGATGCACATAGAATTGGTCGGCCGTTTTGAATTGACGTAAGAAGCTTGCCCGGCCTTGCTATTTTGCTTAATATGCCGATCAAATTGCCAAGGAGGATTCATGTTTCGCAAGGTATTTACACCACTGGTCGCGACATCTGTTCTGATTTGTATTGCCGCCGGCTCCCTGTCGGCGGATAACAAGTTCGACAAGCTCTGTAATAATGTCCTGGAGAGCCTGCAATCATTTTACACGGTCAGATCAACCGAGATGGGCATTCACGCCTATGATTTCCACCTGGCCGACTATTCCTCCAAGTCCGTCAAGGGTATGATCAAGAAACTCCAGGATTACGAGAAGAAGCTCTACCGATACAAAAAGGCCGACCTTTCCCTGCATGATCGGATAAACTACAAGCTGGTGAAGGCCAACGTGGACATCGCCCTTCTCAACCTTCAGAGGATTCAGTGGCACAAGAAATCGCCACAACTATATGTCGACGAGGCAGTCAACGGCATCTACTTCCTCATGCTTTCCGGCCACGCCCCCCTGCAAGAGAAACGGGTGGCTATCATCTCCCGGATGAAGGCTGTTCCGGGGCTTTTTGCCACGGCCCGAAAGAGACTCAAGAACCCTCCGCCCGTGTACATCGAAGCTGCCCTTGAGTCTCTGGAATCCGGTCAGCAGTTCTACCGGGAGGTCGCAGGTGAACTTATGAGCAAGTTCCCTGACCAAGCCGACGAGATACTCAAGGTCTCCACCCGCGCCCGTGAGGCGATGAATGATTTCGCTCGCTATCTCTCTGAACTTGAGCCGGGATCACCGACCGAGTTCGCTATCGGCAGGAAGAACTTTGACTACAAGCTCAGCAACGAATACTTCCTGACGTACGACTCCGACTCGCTGCTGAAACTTGGCGAGGCGTTGCTTGAGCAGTCGCAAGCCGCCTACACCGATTACGAGGCCTATCTTGAAAATGACTACCAGAACGGTCAGGACTCGGTCTTTGTGCCGGCTAACTTCAATGTGGCCGACATTCTCGAATACTACAACTGGGAAGTCAGGCAGGTGCGGGTGTTCCTGGAGCGTAGCGATTTTGTGACCATCCCGGAGGACATAGCCCCCGTTACGGTCATTGAGACGCCGTCGTTCCTGCGCACCATGATCAGCGGCATCGCCTACCAGCCCGCCGGTCCGTTTGACAGCGTCCAGCAAGGATATTTCTACGTGCGTCCTATCCCGGAGGATATCGACCGACCACAACTTGAGGCCCGCTACCGGTACATCCACCGGCGAGGGTTCAGAGGCTCGGTTGTCCATGAGGCCTTTCCCGGACACCACCTGCAACTGCAACTGGCCGGGAGGAACGAGGACCCGGTGCGTAAATGGCAGTTCAACATCATGATGATCGAGGGCTGGGCGCTCTATTGCGAGGAAGAAGTCTACCACTATGGACTCTATGGCTCCGAAGATCCAGTGCAGTGGTTGGGAGTATTAGGGGGAATCAGATTTCGCGCCGCCCGGATCGTAGCCGATGTCAAACTCCACACGGGGCAGTTCAGCTACCAGGAGTGTGTCGACTGGATGATCGCCGCCCTGGGTATCACCAGTGAGTCGGGCAGGCAGTATATCCGCAAGGAAGTCCGTCGCTACACGCTGTCCCCTGCTTATCAAATGTCGTACCTGACAGGCAAGCTGGCGATCATGGAACTCCGGGAGGCGGCTGTGGCGCGCGACGGCGACCAGTTCTCAATGGCCGATTTCCACGACGCCCTTCTGGCCGAAGGCTCTATCCCCCCGGCCCTGATGTGGGAGGCGATGGGGCTGTAGGCGGGGAGCAGGTGACTCCGGCAGAGTCGCCTGGATCGCTCTACTGCCCTGTCAGCGCGGACGATGACGGCGGCTGACCCCACCACTCGTGCCGCCAGAAAACAGTGTCACATCCTCAGCCTCGGATGTATATTCCCGCCAGAGGTACGGGCCTCGTCCGACTGTCGGGCGACAGCCGAGTGCCGGGCAAACAGCCATTTGAGCCGATAATATGTATGTGGTATCAGCGATAGTCGTACTTGTGGTCTTTGCCGTCGCCGTGTGGCTCCTGCGCCTGAGAGTCCAACTGGAGATCAGCAACGACAGGCGATCCCTGTTTGTGGGGCTGGGCAGAACCGGCCGGGAGTATGACTACCTCCGCAGAGTACGGTCGGTGAGAGTCCTCGGGTTCCGGGTCAGTTCGTCACCGATTGACGAGAAGAAAGCAGGGAAGCCCGAGCGACCGGAGAAGAAATCTACAACCAAGCCCCCTCCCGGGAAACCCGGGCGGAAACGACCGCTGCGAGATATCCTCCGTATTCTGCCTGAGTGCAGCAAGGCGCTGTGGGGCTATACTGAGGGTATCCTGAGATCACTTATTATCGAACATTTGGAGGCCGAGATCAAAGGCGGTTTCGACACGCCCGATCTGACCGGCCAGGCGTTCGGCTACTACCAAGCTGCATTAGCGGCGGCCCCGGCGGTTGTTGGACGAGTGCGATTCACGCCCGACTGGACAGGACCGTCGCTGTCCGGGAGCGCCCGTGTTTCGGTGGCCCTGCCGCTGTACCTGCTGCTGTACCGCTCGCTGGTGCTGGCGGTCAACCTTCCCTTAAGACAGATCGTGAAGTTGGCGATAGGAAAGAAGAGAGGAGACCAGGATGGCTAACAATGTAGTAGACATTCTCAAAGGTGTCGTCGGTGAGCTCAAGGAGGTCGCCAGGACCGAGACTGTAATAGGGGAACCGGTGACGGTTGGGGACAGGACGGTCATACCGGTAGTGAAGATATCGTTCGGCTTCGGGGCCGGCGGGGGTCAGAAAGAGGGTGACAAGACCGGTGAATTCGGCGGTGGCGGTGGCGGCGGCGCCAGGATCGAGCCGACCGCATTCATTATCATGGACAAAGACGCGGTGCGGATTCTCCCCGTGGCCAAAGGGAAATGGGAAGGAATCGTCGACGCCATCCCCGGGCTGGCCAAGAAGCTCGCCAAGTGGAAAGACAAACTCAAGTCAGAGACATCCGACAAAGATGGCAAGGGCGACGAGTCTGAGGCTGAAAAGACAGACACCGACAAGTAGCCATCCGCCATCAGTCTTGGTGAGGCTGTCCCGGAAATCCCATAGGTCAGGCCGC
>JAGLXI010000239.1 GCA_023132995.1 Candidatus Zixiibacteriota bacterium
TGCGGGACGCGCAACCGGTCAGCCGGGAGCGACGGCGACGGGTGGACCGGGATACAACATTGAAGAAAGACACTGTTCTGATAACAAGGAGCGATCATGCGTAGGAAGCTGCGAAACGTCATTATTGTTGCGGCAATCGCGTTGCTTGTCGGCAACGCTGCCCTTCTCGCCCAAACCCCGACGGTAATATCCACATCACCGCTCCGGAACGACCTTGATGTGTCAACTACGGCCGACATCTCGGTGACGTTTGACATTGATATGAACCCGTCTACGCTCGGCAGCGCATCCTTTGTGATTACTGCCGTCTCTTCGGGACCTCATAGTGGAACCTACAGCTACAACGACCAGACTTACACCGCAACTTTCGACCCCGACTCCGCCTTCTTCGAAGGGGAAGTTGTGTCGGTCGTGCTCACGACAGCCGTTCAATCGAGCGCAGGCAATCCCCTGGACAGCCCCTACATCTGGTCTTTCACCGTGGCCACCGGCGACGGCGTGGGCACTTTTGCCGTGGACGCGAGTTACTCGGTTGGGGATGACCCTCGCACGGTGATCATGGCCGATATCGACGGTAACGGTCTCCCGGATATCGTCACGGCGAACTACGGCAGCGACAACAACGTTTCCGTATCGTTCAACGCGGGCGACGGAACTTTCTCCGACGATCTCGTCCTGGTAGTCGGCGGGGATCCTTTCGGCGTCTGTGCGGCCGATCTTGACGGCGACGGCTACCTTGACCTGGTGACGGCCAACCGCAACACGGACAATATCTCGGTTGTCATCAATGATGGCGACAGCACCTTCCAAAGTCAGGTAACGTACGTTGCCGGCGACGGACCCATGTCGGTGTGCGCCGCAGACGTCGACGGCGACGGGGACGTGGATCTGGCCGTGGCCAATCTCTCTTCCAGCAACGTGTCTGTTTTCTCCAATAACGGCAACGGTACCTTCGCAACCCCGCCTGACAACTATAGTGTCGGCGAGAACCCGACCTCGATCGTTGTGGCCGACCTGAACAACGATGATGACCTTGACCTCGCCACCGCCAACCTGAACGGACACACGGTCACCGTACTTTCCAATGACGGCTCCGGCGGGTTCGGAAGCAGCACCGGTTACGGAGTGGCTCTTTTTCCTTTCGCCCTGTGCGCCGCCGACCTCGATGATGACGGGTACCTCGACCTGGCGGTTACGGGTACCTACCATGACAGTGTTTCAGTGCTGATAAACAACAGCACCGGTGGATTTGCAGCGGCAGTGGGTTACGCTGTTGGTGAGTACCCCAGTTCCATCGTGGCTGCTGATGTCGACGGCGACGGTGACATGGACCTGGCCACGTGCAACCGGGATACCGACGATATCTCGATCATGCTGAATAACGGGAGCGGCGTCTTTGGCGCCGCCAGCTTCTTTCCAACGGGTGCGTATCCGTACTCTATCTGCGCCGCGGATATAGATGCTTTCGGCGGTGTTGATTTGGTTACCGCCGACGCAAACTCCGATGAGGTGTCGGTTCTGCTCAACAGGACGATTGCTCAGATTGTGGATGTCACGCCGGAGCCGGGAGAACTGAACGTCTCCGTCGCTACGGATGTCACCGTGACTTTCGATGTTGACATGAACGGTTCGTCCATTGACGGTAGCAGCCTGGTCATAACCGGGCGATCTTCCGGCCCGTCCTCGGCCGCAATCAGCTACGATGGCCCCACCAAAATAGCCACCGCCGACCCCGGCGTTGACTTCAGCGCGGGCGAGCCGGTAACGGTCGTGGCTACCGAGGGCATCCTCACATCCGAGGGGTTTCCCGTAAAGAGTGCTCTGACCTGGACCTTCACAACCGCCGTGGACGGCGGCTTCGGCACCTTTGCCGTTGACTCCGCCTACGCGGTGAACGATGCTCCGGTGTCGGTTTTCGCGGCCGACCTCGATGGCGACGGAGACATCGACATGGCTACTGCCGAGTGGATGTCCGACAGCGTCTCGGTCCTCTTCAACAACGGGGACGGCACCTATGCCGTTGATTCGCAGTACCCGGTCGGCCGGTTTCCTTATTGCGTGGTTGCCGCTGATATCGACCTTGACGGCTATATGGACCTGGTTACCGCCAACGAGTTCGGTAACAATGTGTCTGTCCTTTTTAATAACGGGGACGGCACCTATCAGCCGCATCTGCAGTACGCCGTAGGTCTCCTGCCGTACAGCGTCGTGGCGATCGATTTGAACGCCGACGGTTATCCTGATCTGGCAACCTCGCAAAACGATACTGGCGAGGTTTCCATCCTTTGGAACGACGGTCAAGGCGGTTTCGATTCCCTGTCGGTCGTCTCTGTCAGTTGGAAGAACTACTCGATCTGCGCGGAAGACTTCAATTTGGATGGCGCCGTTGACTTGGCGATCACGCACGATTCCGTTAGCAGGGTCTCAGTTCTCCTGAGCGATGGTGAGGGCGACTTCTCCGACCAGGCTTCGTACATTGTGGGTACTGAGCCCAATTCCGTTATTGCAGTCGACCTCGACGGCGATACCTATCCTGACCTGGTCACGGGCAACGGCCTCTCCGACGATGTCTCTGTCCTCCTGAACAACCAGGACGGCACCTTCGGCACTCAACAAGTTTACGAGGCGGGTGACAATCCGTCCCAGGTCGCTGCCGCCGACTACGACGGTGATGGGGATCTGGACCTGGCAGTGGCCAACTTTAAATCCGATGACATTGCCGTGCTCCTCAACGATGGTGCCGGCAGCTTCTCGGCTCCGTCGTTTTTTCCAACCGGGGACGCTCCCAATTCACTCTTTGCCGCCGACTTTGACGGCGACGGTGATATCGACCTGGCGACGGCGGATCATTACGATGACTCCGTGTCGGTTCTTTTCAACCGGGCAATTCCCCATGTCGTAGCCGTGTCGCCCGAACCCAACGCGAACAACACACCCGTTGCCACCGATATCTCCGCGACTTTTGACGTGGACATGGACGCCGCGACCATCACCGGGTCCTCGTTTATGGTCGATGCCCGCTCTACAGGGCTGCACCAGGGTATCATCACCTACAGCGACCAGACCCTGGTGGCTACTCTCGACCCTGACGCCGATTTCAAGGAGGGTGAGCTCGTCACAGTGGTGCTTACGACCGACGTCAAGACTCCCGAGGGCTATTCTCTTGACACCGCTTTTGTCTGGTCCTTTACGACCGTGGCGCACCACGGGTCGGATACCTATGGTCCTCAAGTGGTTTACCCGGTACGTGAGACTCCCTCCTCGATCTTCTCGGCCGATATTGACGGCGACGGCTTTCTGGATCTGGTGGTCGCGAACACTGACGCCGACAGCGTCTCCATCCTCCTGAACGACGGGTACGGCACCTTCCTTCCCGATACCGCTCTTGAAGTCACAGGCAGCCCGGCCTCCGTAGTTGCGGCTGATCTGGACGGCGACGGCCTGCTCGATCTGGCCACCGCCGACAGAAACTCGAGCCAGGTCTCAGTGCTGGTAAGCCAGGGAGGCGGCAACTTCGCTGCTCACGTTGAGTACACTACCGGCGCCGATCCCGGCAGCATCCTGGCTGCCGACCTCAACGGTGACGGCAGGCTCGATCTGGTCACGTCCAACGAGGGTTCCAACGACGTGTCGCTGCTGCCCGGCAACGGTGACGGCACCTTTGGCAGCCCCGTCAGTTTCGGCGTCGGAATAAGTCCGCAGTCCGTAGTTGCGGCGGATCTCGACAACGACAACGACCTGGACCTGGTTACCGCCAACATCCTCCACGACAGCGTCTCGGTGCTGCTGAACAACGGCTTCGGCGAGTTTGTTCTCGACTCTGCGTATGTGTCCGGTCTTGACCCGGTGTGCGTGATTGCAGCCGAGTTCACCGGCGACGACTACGTTGACCTGGTGACCGCAAACGCCACCGGTGACAGTGTTTCATTTCTCAGGAACAAGCGGGACGGCACCTTCGCTGATCCGGTCAGGTACGCCGTCGGCGACAGGCCGTCTTCCGTGTTCGCAGCCGACATTGACGGCGACGGTTTTCTCGACCTGTTGGTGGCGAACAGAAACAGCAACGACCTGCTGGCACTCACCAACAACGGCAATGGCACTTTCACTGAGTTCATATTGTTTCCGGTCGGTGATCGTCCCATGTCAGTCTTCGTCGCTGATTTTGACAATGACGGCGACATGGATTTTGCCGCCGCCAATTCTAATTCTGACGACGTTTCCGTGATCGTGAATAGATCCATCGTTGAGATCACGGATTTGTCACCTGCGCCCAACGAGTTGAACCTCCCTCCTTCCACGGATATCTCGATTACCTTCAACTACAGTATGAACGGCGACAGTTTCCACGACTCCTCATTGGTAGTGTATTCGAGCCTAACGGGCAAACACTCGGGGACAATCAGCTATGATGACCCGACCATGACCGCCACGTTTGACCCCGACGTTGATTTCGACGACGGCGAGGTGGTCACGGTGATCGTTACTTCAGATGTCAGGTCAATCCAGGACTACCCCCTTGACACCAGCCACACCTGGTCGTTCACAACGATAGTCACCGAAGGTGTCGGCACTTTTGCCATCGATTCCGCATACGAGGTGAAGGAGGAGCCTGTCTGCGTGATCGCCGCCTGTCTCAATGATGACGCCTTTCCGGACCTGGTTGTAGCAAACGCGACATCGGATAGTCTGTCTGTTCTGCTAAGCAACGGCGACGGCACCTTCAACCCGCAAGCCCTCTACGAGGTCGGTGACAATCCGGTCTCGGTTGTCGCCGCAGATATGGATGGCGACGGCAGTCTCGACCTGGTGAGTGCGAACTACGATGAAGACAGTGTCTCGATCCTGTTAAACAACGGTGATGGCACCTTTGCCACCCAGAGCAAGGCCATCGTTGGCTCAGTACCCCGGTCGGTCTTTGCCGCTGACCTCAGTGGAGACGGATATGTCGATCTCGCCGTGGTAAATATGCTTTCCGGCAACATATCAGTCTTGCTCAACAATGGCGATAGCACTTTCGCCGAACAGTCCGTCTACGAGGTGGGCCCGTCGCCGCGGTCTGTCTATGCCGCCGATTTCAATGACGACGGTGCCTTGGATCTGGTTACAGCCGACTACTCTTCGGGTACTGTGTCGCTGCTTCTGAACAACGGCGACGGCACCGGTTTCACTCTGGACTCAGCATATTCTGTCAGTGCCGGCCCGATAGCGCTTCTGGCCGCCGACCTGAACAGCGACGGCTATCTCGATCTGGCGACGGCAGGCCACGGTGCTGACAGCGTCTCCATTCTCATCAGCAATCAGGACGGCACCTTTGCCGAGGGCGTGAGCTACGTCGTCGGCGACGAGCCTTTCTCGATATCCTCCGCCGATCTGGACGCCGACGGCGACCTTGACCTGACCACAGCCAACTTCGGCTCCGGCACCGTCTCCGTCCTGCTGAATAACGGCGACGGCACTTTTGCCGAACACTCCGTTTACGACGCCGGCGAGGGACCGTTATCGGTCTTTACCGCCGACCTTCAGATTGATGGAGATATGGACTTGGCCGTCGCCAACTCGTCGGCCAACACCGTCTCGGTGCTCTGGAACCGCGTTCTGTTTCAGGTAGCATCGGTCTGGCCTCCGCCCAACAGGGCGGACATTGCATCCGACGACGACATCTCCGTGACTTTCAACGATGATGTCGAGGCGTCGTCCTTCAACAGTTCATCGCTGATAGTCATGGCGAAGACAAAGGGACTCCAGCACGGTTCATTCAGCTACGACACACCGTCCAGGACGGCGTCCTTCAATGCCGACTCGACCTTCGAGGCCGGAGAAGTTGTCACGGCGGTGCTGCTGCCCGAGGTCAATTCCGCCGAAGGCTACCCACTGGATAGTGGTCTGGTCTGGTCGTTCACGGCCCAGGCTGTCAGAAGCGCTGGCTCCTTCGAAGACCATCTCGATTACTCCATCGGTGTCAGCCCCCGGGGAGCCTTTGCCGCTGATTTCGATGGCGACGGCCACCTGGATATCGCCACGGCCAACATTCTCTTTCACAACGTCTCAATCATGCACAATGAGGGAGACAGCACCTTCGTTCTGGATGCGAACTACACCGTCGGCAATGGTCCCTATTCGGTATTTTCCGGCGACTTTGACGGGGACGACGACATGGACCTGGCCACGGCTAATGGGGGCGACGACAATGTCACGATCCTGAAGAATGATGGAACAGGAGACTTCGGCAACGAAGTCACATATCCGGTCGGTCTTAACCCCCGCTCGCTCTTTGCGGCCGACCTCGACGGTGACGGAGACCTTGACCTGGCCACAGCCAACAC
>JAGLXI010000024.1 GCA_023132995.1 Candidatus Zixiibacteriota bacterium
AAACCACGCGCCGAAAGCGGCAACCGCAGCGGTGGCAATAGCTACCGTAAGTCGTACTAACGGCGACGTCATGAGACCCGTGGCAACTCTTCCACGGGATAGTTTCTTGAAGGAGACTGGCCACCGGCCGGTCTCTTTTTTTATTTTGCGGTTCTCGACACGGTTGTCAGTCCTGTAGGGCAGATCTGTCTTCAAACCTGCTATCTTTCCCAAGAAGGCGGATTCGAAGACAAACCTACCCTTGCTTTTGCTGTGCTCAGCATGACATAACTGATGGGCGAAGGACAGACTTGCAGGATGCCATGCGAAAATAACCACATCATGGGATTAGGCGTGGAAACGCAGCATCAGTTCCGCGGGATGTGGGTTCAGATAGACCTGCTCTGCAGCCCGCGCGATTTCGTACTTGTCGACAGAGTGCTTGATCAGCGTCAACGGCATCAGAAGGGGGGCGTCGCCAGTACGGTAGGCGTCGATGGCCCATACGATATCGCGTTCCTCGGGGGCGCTCAAATGACCGCGCAACAAACGCAGAAAACGGCGGAGGACTCCCGCGTTCTTTGCAGCGGTGGATTTGAACCGCAACGCCTCCATGAACAACACGGCATACCTGTCGCAGAGCTTTCGGGCGGAGACTGCCCCCGACGATCCAGCAAGCTCATCCAGCATCCGGCAATACTTCGGGCTGTGCGACAACAGCAGTGAGGTGTGCGCGGCGTGGAAGACGCTCAGTCTGGAGCGAGTACAACGTCCCGCAAGAAAACCGCGCAACCGCCGGTACGCGAATAGCCGCACGATGAAATTGTCGCGCGTGGTCACGTCATCAAGGACGTGTTCGTCCTCTACCGGGAGAAGCGGGTTGTGGTTCATCAGTGCCGCTGCGAACAGGCCGGTGGCCGCGCGCTTGACCCTGCCTGACGCGTCGTAAAGCTTGACGTGCACAATCCCGCAACTGGGCGACTTCGTCTTGAGAATACAACCGCAGACGCCCGCCAGATCGCGCCGCCGAACTCGCTCGCGGGCGTAGTTGACCATTCGCCGTGTCCAGTCGCAGCCGGTCTCCATGCCGATCATGCGAGGCGCATCGACAGCCCCCTCGAGCTTCACCTTCTCGCGAGGAACACTCATGCCCAGTTCTACTTCCGGGCAAACCGGCACCAGCTTCACGTGCCTGGCCATAACATCGGAGATAAACGGGTGCTTTTCGTGACGGGCGTCGAAACGGACTTTTCTGCCCAGCAGGCAGGCACTGACTCCGACGTGGATGGAATGCTGTTCGCGCTTGCTCATAATGTCAGAGCGTCGTGCAGTAGCCCGACTGCTCTTTCCGTGCGTGGTCGTGGCCGGTTGCCGCCCGACATTCCATAAAACCGCTACATACCCAAGCGTGAAACCAGATACTGCGGATTGAGGTCTTCCCCGGTTCCACGCAGCAGGAGTTCGCGCCAGCAGTAGCGACTTCCAAAACGCAGGTAGTTCTGTGTCAGGAAGGAGCCGGATGTATTTCTGTCCGTGAAGCCGCCGTAGGTTTTCTCAAGGTAGGCGACCGTCTGGGTCGCCACCACGTTCCCGAAGAGGTAGTTTTGAAGGTACACAGGATGGGTGATGTAATGACTGACCGCCGCCCACGGTTTGATCTCATCGTGGCGCGGAAGCAGCATGTACTGCTCAAAGAGATCCCAGTATATCTTGTTCAGGTCGACGTTGGAGTTGGTATAGGCCTGATATTCAAACATCAACCTTGTCAGCATGAGGCGTAATGAGATTATTTCCTGCTCGCGCCTGGCTTTGAGGTAGCGGCTGATCAGTTCCGGCGACAGGTGAGCGTACTTCTGAAGCCATGTGGAATCCTCGCACAGGGCCGCAAACGTCTGAGCCACCCCCTCAGACCAGCTACCGTCGATGAGGCGGACAAAAGGGGCGCAACTTTCGGACACGTGAGACGAGTGGAGAGCATGGCCGATCTCGTACATGAGCACCCGCGTGCTATAGAGGCCACCGGAGAGGTTGGCCAAGACCCTGATATCGTGAGGCGGTTTGACCGCGAAAGCATACGCAAACTGCGATTTGTCGGGCCGCGACTCAAGGTCGAGATAGATGGGGAGCTTGTCCAGATCATACCCTAAGGCCATGAGGCTGCGTTTGACAAACGTCAGTTGAGAATCGACGGGGAAATATCGATCGACCTCCCGGTTCACATCGGCATAGCCAAAAGCGATGTCCCAGATTTCAAGCTGCGACAGGCTCAGCTTCCGCCGCACCGCCTGCAGGATGGTTCGGTAGTGTTCACTGCTGAGCGAGTCCAGCCGGTGCAGGAGGTCAAGGTACTCCCCGGAATCTATCCCCTGGGTTTTGAATGTCGCGGCGAGGTAGTTGTTGTAACCCTCGCGACTTGCCTGCTGGTTGCGGAGCCGGATCAAGCTCTGCAGGCCGTCGGCTGACTCGTGGCCGATCGCGCGCCAGGCCCGGTATGCCATTTCACGCCGGACGCGATTCCGGTCACTTGTGTAGGTGGCATACAGAAAGTTGGCGTGGCGTGGTTCCCCCTCGAACTCAGCCCGGTAAGCAATCTCGAGCGCCGATAGTGAATCGCGCAGATGCTCGATATCGGGGCGCGATTCCACGCGTTCCAACAGAACGGCGCCGAACAACAACTCATATCGCCGCTGATCTATCTCGTCGGTCAGATACGGTTTGGCTTTTTCCAGTATGTTGAAATCGCGGCTGTTGCTGACGACGTGATTGTACAACCGGCTATAGAACCAGTTCGAGTCCGAGTAGCCCTCAGTATGGTGGCGCCAACCCTCAAGAGCCAGGCGATAGTCCAACCATTCCAGCTTGTGTTCCAGAGAATCCAGCACCAGCGCCACGTCGGCAGCCGACACCTGCCTCTCCTGACAGGACCCGGCCAGCATTATGCAGGCCAGGCCGACTATAAGAATCACTGCCGCTCTTGAGATCATTTGCCGCCTTTCGTCATGTCGGCGAAGTAGGAAAGGGCCATGGCATAACCGTAGAAGCCGAACCCGACCAGATAACCCCGGCACACGGGCGCGGTAACGGACTTGTGGCGGAACTCCTCGCGACCGTAGATGTTGGATATGTGGACTTCGATGCTCTCTATATCCACCGCCGCGATGGCATCGCGCAGGGCGTAACTGTAGTGGGTGAAGGCACCGGGGTTGATTATCAGCCCGTCCGCCTTGAATCCTTCCTCGTGCAGGTAGTCGATCAGTTCGCTTTCCGAGTTGGACTGAAAGAACGACACCTCGATACCCATTTCCCCAGCCATGTCGGCCAGGCGATCGTTGAGTTCCTCCAGCGTCTTCGTTCCGTACACCTCCTGCTCTCGTTTGCCCAGAAGGTTGAGATTGGGTCCGTTGACTACCAGGATTCTAAGCATTGGCGCCTCCTGTGACGGCATACATACGCAACATCGCCCTTACAGCCTCTTTCACAATACTCGGCCTAACCGCAGCAGAAATAAAGGGTCTCCCCGGGCGCTCAAGCAAGACATAATTGAGGCCACGGCGGGAGCGCTTCTTGTCGATCCTGACAGCTTCAAGCAACCTGTCGGCATCGATCTTACGCTTTGGTACACACTGCATAAGCCCTTCAATGAGGTCACGGTACCCGGACAGACTGTTCCGCCGGGCGGGTTTGGTCAGGCAACTCAGTTCCACCGCACCCCACAATCCCAGCAATACCGCCTCACCGTGCAGGAGTCTCCCGTAGCCGAGGCTGCTCTCTATGGCATGGCCGAACGTATGACCTAAGTTGAGCAACATCCGCTCCGACTGCTCACGTTCGTCCCTGGCGACGATATCAGCTTTGCAGGCAGCCGACAAGCTGATCAACCGCGCCAGCCGGCGACCATGATACAAGTCACCGCGGGCCAGGTACGACTCAAGCGGAGTCAGCATTCTCTCGCCCATCAATCCCGCGTATTTCACGATCTCTCCCAGACCGGCCACAAGGTGCCGCACTGCCAGCGTGCCCAAAAAATCCGTGTCGCAGAATACGAACCGCGGCTGCCAGAAAGCACCGATCAGATTCTTGCCCGCCCGATGATTGATACCGGTCTTGCCGCCGATGCTGGCATCCACCATGCCCAGCAAAGTTGTCGGCACCACTCCCCACCGGATGCCGCGTAGGGTTGTCGCCGCGGCGTAACCGACCAGATCGCTGGTTACTCCGCCGCCGACCGCTATGATGAAATCGCTGCGACTGATCTTCTCATCGAGTAAAAAACTGTAGATGCGATTGAGAACCGACGCCGATTTCGATTTTTCACCGCTGGGGATGACCATCTCGGTCGCACGCCTGTCGACCCGCTTCAACTGCGAGTGCAGGCGCCTGCCGTGCAAAGCGTAAAATTGCGCGTCGTAGAATACGAAGAGGCGACCGCCTTCGACATTCCGCTCTACCAGTGGTGGCAACCATCGCACAATGCCGGAGCCGACAACAATCGGATACCGGCCGGATTTCAGCTTGACGATGATCTCAGGCATTATACTCGACTACCATCCGGTAGAGGCGGTTTACCGTTTCCCGAACGCTCCTCGCGCTTGTGGACAGCCTGCGGTCGGCCGTCATGTAATTGGCGAGGCGCTTGTCCAGCATGTTTCGGATTCTCTCGATTGTGGCCTTCCGGCTGCTTGGGCTACCTGCAGGCGCAACGCGAAGCAGGGGACGATCCTGCTCGTCCTTTATTCGCCTGTATATCTCGGCTGTCGAGCAACTCAGGTAAATCACCATGCCGGTCCGTTTGACCAGGCGGCGGTTGTCACGACGCTGAAGAGCCCCGCCTCCCAAAGCAACCACTGTTGAGCCTCTCCTCTCGGCAAGTTCCCGGATGACCTCCTGCTCCATACTGCGAAATGCCCGCTCTCCGCGTTCTCTGAATATGTCTTCGATCGTCACACCGCAGCGGCTTTCAATAATTGAATCGGTGTCATAGAATGCGACCTTTAGTCGCTGCGCGAGCTTTGGCCCGACAGTCGACTTTCCAGAACCTGAGAAACCCACAAGATAAATGTGTCCCGCCACGCGTGCCCGCGACATGACTCTCACCCGCCCCTCTGGCCAAACACCCGGCGATATACCGAATCGAAGGCTACCTCTTCCCCGGTCCAGAGAAAAAACGACCTAATCGCCTGCCGGATCAACATAGCGGAACCGTCGATTGCCGTCAGGCCCATTTTCTGTGCCTGTTCTATCGTCCGGTTGTTTTCGTTGTAGTTCGTGTCATAGTAGATGGCCCCGCACGGCCAGGCAAAATGGTCCGGCAGAGGAGAGGCTTCGGGATGATTCCACCCGCCCAGGGGGGTGCAATTGACAATTATATCCCACGCACCGCTCCGGTCGTCGGCCGCATTGGGAAAGCGGGACGTTTCGATGTGAACACTTTCATGCCGCTGTCTGACGCCGGTCGCAAATGCTTCGAGCCTCTCACTGGTTCGGCCCACAATAGTAAGACTGCGAATTCCGAAATCATGGCAAAGGCTGTAGACTACGGCGCCGGCCACGCCGCCACATCCAAGGATCAGGGCTGATCCTCCGCTCAGTTTCTCACGGTATTCTCGCAGTGGCATCGCGAAACCGTAACAGTCAGTGTTGTACCCGAAAGCACTACCACTGTCGACCTTGATCGAGTTCACCGCGCCCAATGATGCGGCAACCGGGTCTACTCTGTAGAGGAGGTCGATGACCTTCTTTTTGTATGGAATAGTCACCGACATACCATCGATGCCCGACTTCACCAGTCGCGGAAAGCGGGCGACGAACTCCTCAGGCGGGATGTCGAAAACATCGCATGTGCCACCGACACCCTTGATATCGAAGATAGCCTGAAACAACTCAGGTGACTTCGTATACGATATGTCATGGCCGAGGACTCCGAAACGGAACTGATCCTTCATTTGACAATCTGATCCAGCAGTTCATAGAAACCGGGGCACGAGACCGCCACCACGGCGTCATCGTCAACTGTCGATGGCCCCACCAGGAACAACGATGCAATCGAGAACGCCATCGCGATCCGATGATCGCCGTGGCTGAGGAAGTCGGCCCCAGAGAGGTCTCTCCCGCCGTCGATAGCTAAACCGTCCTCCAAGACTCCGCACTTGACGCCCATTAACCGCAGGTTCTCCGATATGGCCGTCAGGCGGTCGGACTCCTTCACACGAAGCTCCCCGGCGTCGCGGATTACGGTTGTGCCCGTGGCGAAAGCAGCCATGACGGCCACGATTGGGATTTCATCGATGAGAGCGACCGTTGTCTCACCGGATATCCGACGCGATTTGAGCGCTCCGCCGGTGACCGTGACCGTGCCGCGCGGCTCCCGAGAGATCGTCCTTTTGCCGGTGATCTCTACTGCACAACCGACCGCCTTGAGATGGTTCAGCATCCCGGTGCGAGTCGGGTTCAGGCCCATGTTCTCAATCGTGAGTGAACGGCCGGAGATCGCCGCCGCGGCCATGAAGAAAGCGCCGGTTGAAATATCTCCGGGAATATCCACCGAACCACCGGTGATTCTCGCATCGGCGGACAAGGTTATTTCCCGCTTGAACGGTTCCGACATCTGCATGTGGCGCTTCCGGGGATCGTCCTGATCGGCAACCACCAACCGCTTGACATCGCGCACGGATATGCCGTCGCCCAGTTCTCTTGCCATTGTCTCGGTGTGGTCTCGCGTGATCCTGTCTTCACGAATTATCACCGCGCTCGAAGACGCCAGACCGGCCAGAAGAAGGGCCGACTTCACCTGCGCCGACGCCACAGGCATAAGGTACTCAAACGGCCGAAGCTTCGTCCCCCTGATTCGCATTGGAAGCCTGCCTTCGTCCGCGAACAGTTCCGCCCCCATATCCGTCAGGGGGTCAATAATTCGCTTCATGGGTCGGTGCCGTAGCGAGTCGTCTCCGGTCAGAGTACCTTCCACCTTCGATCCCGCCAGAATACCGGAAAGCAATCTTGCCGTTGTTCCGGAGTTGCCGCAATCAATAATCGTATCCGGGGCGTGCTGCAGGCTCTCCGGCGGAGTCAGGACGAAATCCTCACCGGCCATTTTCACCTTCACGCCCAGCACCCGGGCTGCCTCCAGCGACTTGAGGCAGTCGGCGTTGTTCGGGAAGTTTTTGACCGTGATCGGCGCTTTTGCTATGATCGAGAAAAGCGCCGCCCGATGAGCAATTGACTTGTCCCCGGGAAGCGTGATCGTCCCGCCGATACTGCGAGCCGGCCTAAGTGTTCTCTTCATTGACTGTCCTACCCAGAACGGAACCGATGGCGCGAACCTCACCGACCAGATCGTCAAACATGTCGGGCGTGATGGACTGCGGGCCGTCGGAGAGGGCGTTGGCCGGATCGTGGTGGACCTCTATCAGCAGCCCGTCGGCGCCGGCCGCAATGGCCGCCCGGGAGAGAGGAAGTATCTTGTGCCGTTTGCCGGTTCCGTGGCTGGGATCGACGATTATCGGCAGGTGGCTGGTGCGTTTCACAAACGGGATCGCCGACAGATCCAGCGTATTGCGGGTGTGGTCGGCGAAAGTGCGAACTCCCCGTTCACATAGTATTATATTGCGGTTTCCTTCGTTCATAATGTACTCTGCCGCCATGAGGAACTCCTCGAGAGTGGCCGACATACCGCGCTTCAAAAGAACCGGCTTCGGCTGCCGACCGGCCTTTTTCAGAAGCGAGAAGTTCTGCATGTTGCGCGCGCCGATCTGAATCAGGTCGGCGTACTCGGACACGACGTCAAGGATCTCTGTATCGATGGCCTCGGTTACGATGCGCAGACCGTACTTCTCCCGAACCTCGGCCAGTATCTTGAGGCCCTCTTCTCCGAGACCCTGGAAGCTATACGGCGAGGTGCGCGGTTTGTAGGCGCCGCCGCGAAACAACTTCGCCCCCGCTCGCGCAACATGCTCGGCAATAATCAAGCACTGCTCTCGGCTCTCGACAGCGCACGGACCGGCCATCGCAACCAGTTCCCGACCACCGACCAGAACCCCGCTGACATCAACCACCGTGTTGTCAGGATAGAACTCACGACTGACCAGCTTGAACGGCTTGGTCACATGAATGATATCCTTGACACCCTCCTGGGCGAGTATCCTGTCGGCGTCGACCTGCTCCTTGTTTCCGGTAACACCAATCGCAGTCCGGATGGAACCGGGAATGGGGTGAGCCTTGAGGCCCGCGGCCTCGATCTCGTCACAAACGCGCTTCACCATTTCCTTGGTGGCCCTGCTTTCCATGACAATCAGCATCCATCTCTCCTGAATTGAAACATTGTGTCTGCATACCAGCTCGTCCGAGACGTTTCCGTTTTCCTGTCAAGGGCGGGCATTATCACCGTAGTCATCACATTTCCTCGGGCGCCTCAAGTC
Source organism: Candidatus Zixiibacteriota bacterium (assembly GCA_023132995.1). Classification (GTDB taxonomy): domain Bacteria; phylum Zixibacteria; class MSB-5A5; order GN15; family FEB-12; genus JAJRTA01. The sequence goes on from JAGLXI010000024.1 coordinate 8,394, forward strand.
CCAATAGCAGTAAGCCCTCCCTTATGACCGTCCGGACCGCTTTCACCAAGGCCATCCGCGCGGCGGAACGCTCTGTGTCGTCCGAGATGATTCTGTCGATTCTCCCCGCGTCATCCTTGCGCTGATACACCTTGTTGAAAGCGCCCCCCAGGCGCAGCAGATAGACGGCGACGGCTTGCGGATCGTACGCCCGCGCCGCATCGGCCACCGCGTCCGGGAAATCGGCTAAAAGCTCCACGACGCGTCGCTCCTCGGCGTGGTCCAGAAGGGCCGGGTTGATTTCGGGGCTGATGCTCCCGCTATAGTTGCGCTCAAGCGAACAGAGCCGGGCGTGTGTGTACTGAAGGTACGGCCCGGTTTCTCCTTCGAAATTGAGCACGTCTTCCCAGATGAAATTGACGTCCTTATGTCTCTTGACCGACAACTGCCCGAAAATCACCGCTCCTACACCGATCATCCGGGCCGTCTCGTCTATCGCCTTCAACTCCGGGTTCTTCTCGATGATTTTTTCTCGCGCGAGGGTGACCGCCCGTTCGATGACATCTTCGAGAAAGATGATGTTCCCACGCCGGGTGGACATCGTTTTGTCGCCGAACTTCACCCAGCCGAACTCAACATGCTTCACGCGACCGGTCATGCGGTCCGCCTCGGCAAGCCCTTCGGCCTCCTCCATCATCGCGACCACCCGCTGTACCTGTTTGAAATGATCCGCCTGGGCGGAACCAACAACGTACAGGGATTCGTGGAAGCGGTACTTATCCCAGCGATAGATCAGGCTCGACAACTCCCGCGTGGCATAGAGCGTACCCCCGTCCGCCTTTTTGAGCAAACAGGGCGGAAGCCGGGGGTCATCGAGAATCACAACCAACGCCCCGTTTGAGATCTCGGTAAGACCATCCTTCTGCAGTCGCTCAATTACCGGTTCCATCTTGTCGTTGAGAAATGCTTCACCCGTAATCCAGTCGAACTCAACCCCGAGCATCTTGTGGATCCGCTCGAACTCGGTCATCGAAATGGCCTTGAACTTCTCCCATAACCCAGTGATTTCAGGATCGCCCTCTTCCAGCTTCCGGAAAGCCTGACGGGCTTCCTCATTGAGGGAGTCATCCTCCTCGGCGGCGTCGTGGAAACGCACGTAGAGATCAAGCAGCGGTTTCACCGCGTTACCGTCAAGAGGGGTACCTTCGCCCCATCTGCGGTAGGCGACAATCATCTTGCCGAACTGTGTTCCCCAGTCGCCCAGGTAATTGATGCCGACCACGTTGTATCCGAGCTTGCGGTAGATCCGGCGCAGCGAGTTGCCGATGACCGTCGAGCGCAGATGTCCGATCCCCATCGGCTTGGCGATATTGGCCGAGCAGTATTCCACCAGATAATTCCGGCTTTGGCCTTCATCCGAATCTCCGTAGCGCGACCCGCGTGTGAGCACTTCGCCCAGCGTCTGAGGGGTCAGAACCGAATGGTCTGCCTGCGCATTCAGAAATCCCGCTACGGCCGAAGATCGTGCCAGTGTCAAGTCGACAGCAGTGTCAACCAGCGCATTAGTCTCGGCGGCCACTTTCGCAGCGATCTCGGGTGGTTTATCCTTGAGCAGACGTACAAAGCGAAAGACAGGCAGTGAGAACCACCCCAACTTTGGGTCTTTGGGAGTTTCGAGATTATCGAAAACGAAGTCCGGGGCGAAAACCTGTTCGTCCCCGATGGTTTTGTACACCTCCGGGTAGACTCGCTTGAACGCCTCTGCCGTGGATGCCGCGAACTGCTGCTTGAACTTGTCTTTGCTCATGGCTCAGGCGGCAGTATAGCCAACGGCCATCCCAAAAACACCAAAAAAGTTC
>JAGLXI010000240.1 GCA_023132995.1 Candidatus Zixiibacteriota bacterium
GACGGCGTTATCCCAATTATGACCAACTCGGCTTTGCCGGGCACAGCCACGTACACGGACAATCTTGACGGCACGGGGACTTTTGACTGGACACCGACCCTGGCGGATTCCGGGAGCTATCTGGTTACATTCTATGCGACAGATGGTGCTTTCCCGGCTGTAGCCGATTCGGAGACAATTACAATAACGGTATCCAATGCCAACCAGGAACCGGTATTGGCCGTGATAGGCGACACAGTTGTACTCGAGGGCGCCAACCTGCACTTCACTACCTCGGCCACTGACGCCGACGGTGACATACCGGCCATGACCAGTTCGGCTTTGCCGGGGACAGCCACGTACACGGACAATCTTGACGGCACGGGGACTTTTGACTGGACACCGACGCTCGATGACTCCGGGAGCTACCTGGTTACTTTCTATGCGACCGACGGGGCTTTCCCTGCTGTGTCCGATTCGGAGACGATCACGATAACGGTGTCCAACACCAACCAGGAACCGGTGCTTACCTTTATCGGTACCCAGACTACGCCCGAGGGGGGCACGCTCGACTTCACGGCTTCCGCTACTGATCCGGACGGTGATACTCCATTCATGTCCACTTCCGAACTCCCCGGCGCGGCTGCGTTTGTCGACAACGGCAACGGCACCGGCACGTTTACGTGGGTCACCACATTCCTCGATGCCGGGACCTATCTGGTAACTTTCTATGCGACCGATGAGTTCTTCCCTGGTTCGATTGATTCAGAGCAGGTGACGATTGTTGTCGGCGAAATCGGAAACCAGGCGCCCGTGTGGGTCCCGCTGAACGATACTGCCGTCTACGAGGGAACCTCGCTGATCTTGAATGTGTCAGCCAGCGATCCGGATGGTGATTCGGTGGCCTTGTCGGTGAATACCACCCTGGGCGAATACGGCTTCGCTGACAACGGAGACGGCAGCGGTGTGCTGACCTATCAGCCCACATACGCCGATGCCGGTATTGACACCGTGCGTTTCATAGCGACCGACGACGGCTCGCCGCAACTGTCTGCGATCTTTGAGATTACGGTAGCGACATACAATATCAACCAGCCGCCCGAGTTTGAACCGACCGGTCCGTTCACGACGGCAGTGAACGACACGCTTGTTTTCACGGTCACGGCATCCGATCCCACCGACTCTACCGGCGGCCGTCTGTATCTTTCGGTGCTCGACGGGCCGGCGAACTCACAATTAGTGGACAACGGCGACAATACGGGAACCTTCACGTTCGCACCGGCCGTCGGCCAGGCGGGCATTGACACCGTCATTTTCCTTGCCGTTGACGACGAAACACCGGGCTTGACCGGCAGCTTGCCGGTTGAGATCACTGTCCTGGCCATCAACTTCCCACCAGTTCTGAATTCAATCGGGCCCCAGGCCGTTCTGGAAGGTGAGGTGCTGGTGATCAATGCCTCGGCGATCGACCCCGACGGCGCCCTGCCCCCGATCATGTCGGTTGATACGGTGCTGGAAAACGCCGCCTTCGTAGACAATCTTGACGGTACAGCCGTCTACACTTTCAGCCCCAACTACGTTCAGGCCGGGCTCTACGCCGTCACCTTCGAGGCCAGCGACGGCAGTGATTCCGACCAGGAAATCGTCCTGATACAAGTCAATGAAGCCGGTAACCAGGCTCCGGTGTTTGACTCGGTCCCGAGTCCTTCGGTAGTTGAAGCTGACACATTGATTGACATGGTGACCGGAAGCGATCCTGACTTGGATTCGATCTCGTTTACACTCGATACGGCCACCGTGCCTGAAAACTTCACCCTGACCGACAACGGCGACGGTACGGCCTCCTTCACCTTTACGCCAAGTTACGTACAGGCAGGTATTTACGATATTGGGGTGATTGTAAGCGACGGCGAGTTGGCGGATACTGCCATACTGACAATAGACGTCGTTGAAGTGGGCAATCAGAAGCCGGCTCTGGCAACTGTATCCGATGCCTTTGTCAATGAGAACGAGAATTTAACTTTTGAAGTGTTCGCTACTGACATTGATGGCCCGCCGCCGGTGCTGACGGCGGCGCCCCTGCCCGGAACCGCGACATTCGAGGATCCGGAGGCGGATGGAATCGGTACTTTCGACTGGACACCCTCGTATGACGACTCCGGTGCCTATGTAATTACTTTTTACGCTACGGACGCCGATTTCCCATCCGATATCGACTCTGTGCAGGCGACCATTACCGTTGAGGACGTCAACCGGAAACCCTGGTACATGATTCCCTTCAATCAGGCTGATACAGTCTTCGAAGGGGACATTCTGGAGTATTCCATCATTGCTTGGGACGATGACGGGTCGATTCCGTTTATCGAGGCGTATGTCAATGGCACCGACAGTCTTGCGACGAACATGACCCTTGAACAGTCTATTGACGGTCTCAATAGAAACGGACTCCTGACATTCACTCCCGACCACAGTCAGGGTGATATCGTTCCTCCGTTCTACTACGTGAAGTTCTATATCATCGACGAGTTTGACGCGAGCCTGATGGATTCATCCGAGACAATCACCTTCGAAGTCATTGACAAGAACCAGTATCCCTACCTGGAGACGTCCGACGGCCCGGGTCCTTTTGACATGGACGAAGGAGATACCCTTGCTTTCTGGGTGCGGTCTCACGATGATGACGGCATTTCTACGATGAGTGTCGAGAACCTGCCGGACAGCAACTGCTTGCTTGATCTTCCTGTCGACAGCGTGGCTATGTTCGAGTTCAGGCCCGATTATATTCAGGCCGGGCAGTATTTCGTCTCGTTTATTGCCATCGACGATAATCTGGCGGCTGATACGCTGGTGATTGAAATCAACGTGGCTGAGGCCGGCAACCAGGCGCCCGTCTGGTCGACCCCGTTGCCCGATACGATCGACGTGTTCGTCAGCATTGCCTTCGACACCACCGTGAGCGCCACCGACCCTGAAGGCGGCGGGGTGATTCTGGAGGCGACGCCCATCATCCCCAATGCGTCGTGGGATACCGCCAATGGCGAAGGCATTTACGCCTTTACCCCTGCCGTGGATCAGGCCGGCTCGGTGTATCAGGTGCTCTTCATCGCTACCGACGAACTCGGGGTCGCCGACACCATGATCACCCACTTCAACGTCACAAGCGCCCTGCGCGGCGATACCGACAGCGACGACGTCTATACCATGAACGATGTTGTGTTCCTCGCCGCCTATATCTTCCGGAGCGGTCCCGCACCGCACCCGCTTGAATCCGGCGACGCCGACATGAGCGGCGCCGTGAATGTGGCCGACATCGCATATATGATAAATTTCCTCTACAATTTCGGTCCGCGACCGCCGCAATAATTGCGCCGCGGAAATGTTCCGAACTGGTGAAAAACCGCCCTGCAGGGCGGTTTTTCTGTTGGCCGCGACGGATACTCTCACACGACACAGAGTGGTAACAAATATGAGTCTGGAAGCGTAAAAACGCTTGACAACTCGCCGTTACGGATGTATTTATTAAAGTAGCCTTTGTAGGTGGAAAGCGGCCAGCACTTTCGCGGTCTTACGTTTTACTCTCTAATGGTGAGAGCAAAGTTTCGTGGGGTTCTCGTGAAGGATGGCTGAGTGGTAGCTATCCTGTGTTGAGAACGAAGAACTTATCTTGGCAAATGAGACTTGTTAAGGCTTACTTCACCAATTATTGCTTTTATTGGACGACTAATCCGAAACCGAGAGCAATCCACAGTTGTGCTTTATGTTGGTTTCAAGAAGGGAGGTGTATCCGCGGATTAAGAGAATGTATTGACGGTTGCGTGTGATTCCTTGCACGGGGCAGGTTGTCGCAGATTACCTCGCACCGGGTGATTGTTGTACCAGCCGGGTCTTGTGTGGGAATACGTTGGGAATTTAGTAATCTCTCGAAAGGAGCAATTGTATGGCAAGGAGAATTTCAATAGCGCTGGTGCTCTCCTTACTGGTGGTAGCCTTCCTGGCAATGTCAGTGGGCGCCGCTCAGAAACCGGTTGAGAAACGGCAAGTGCTCAATCCTCTCATCAACAAGGTAGAAACATACGCCTTCCCGGATGAGCACGATTTTTCCGTTTCGACCGGCAGGGTCGTGCCGACTCAGTCCCTGGGCGGGACTCAGTCGCTTGCTGTGTCGCCGGGCGTGAAAGTCGGTGAGACCTGGTACGACTATCAGCGTAACGGCTCGATGCGCCGCATGATCAACTGGGGCTGGGGTCCTGACCTGGGTGATGGCGAGGTTTATGGCTTCGCGGTTCATTTCACCTATATGCAGTTGCCGGCTCCGGTTCTGGAAGATCGTCACATGTACTACAACGTCTACATGGGACAGGACGGCATTCAGCTTCAGCCTGGCCTGGGGGAGCCCGTTCAGGTTCCGGGTGAGTATGCCGGTTACGGCGGTCTTGATATGACCCAGACGCTGCGGACCGCTACAGGCGATCCCAGTGACACTATTCAGGCCCCAAACTCGGCTGTCATTGTCTGCCACAACAACCAGGGTGCCGGCTACGCCTCCCAGGTGTACTATGATGACGGACCGATGTGGGCCTATTTCGCCCCTACCTCGCGTGTGCCTGACAGTGTGCAGTCCTATCCGGCCTTGTCGGGGAAAGAGGCGATCTGGCCGGCCATGCGGTATCACGATGTGCCCGGGAACCCCCCGGTGACGCACGTGATTGCGCAGACATCTGAGGAAAACGCCGCCGATCCGCAGTCGATCTACTATTTCCGCAAAGTTGGTGTTGGCATAGAAGGCGCCTGGGACTATCCGCCTTACGTGATCGACACCATTTATGATCTCACGCAGGATGTCGCCTGCTCCATGACCGACGGCAAGATGGCCCTGGTCTGGACCGGCAACCTGCCCAATGCGGGTGACTGCGACACCTGTTCTGGTACCTCGACAATCCATGTCCAGTTGGACAACGATGTCTACTACCAGATTTCGGATAACTACGGCGCTGACTTCAATCCTCGTGTCAACGTGACCAAAAACGTTGACGGTGAGGCCGGTTACCGTTGTTACACCGACCTGACGGCCCTGATCACGCAGGATGCGTTGAACGGCGTTAACGCTCTGCATATTGGCTGGAGCGGCCGTGTCTGGCCGGCTGACGCCG